>JBILLI010000811.1:0-3459 GCA_044376155.1 Polyangiales bacterium | reverse complement strand
CGAGCATCTCGTGCCGAAGGAACTTGAGCGCGACGACCTCGTCGAGCGCAAGGTCCCGCACCCGGTACACGCTGCCCATCCCCCCGACGCCGAGGAGCCCGAGGATCTCATAGCGCCCCGCGATGCGCTCGGCGACGGGCCCGCGCGATGGTGGCGCGCTCGCCCGCTCGGCGCCCGGGGCGTGGTCGACCGTGACGGCGCTCGCAAGGGTGGGTGCGTCCTCGATGGGCACGGTGCGTCGATGATGGCACGCTCGCGACTCAGTCGTCGTCGGACTTCGCGAACCGCTGGCGGTCGATCCGATGCCGCGCGATCAGGCGGCGGAGCTGGTTGCGATGCAGGCCCAGCGATCGCGCAGCGGCGGACACATTGCCGCCCGCGCGCTCCAACGCCGCTTCGACCTCGCCCCGGCTCGCCCCTTCGCCCTCCGCGCGCTCGGGCCCCGCGAGCGCCTCGCCTGCGTTCTCGGCGAGGTCTGCCGCGCCCACCGAGGTGCGGCCCGCGAGCGCGGCCTTCTGGGCCGATGTGCGCACCTCGGCGAGGAGCTCGCGCACGTTGCCCGGCCAGCGACGCAGGAGGCACGCCTCGACGAAGGACGGGTGCGCCGTCACCGCGGGCGTCGCGCGGGCGACCTCTTGCGCGACGATCCAGGGGATCTCCTCCAGCCGCTCGCGGAGGGGAGGGATGCGCACGGCGGGCCGCCCGATGCGAAAATAGAGGTCCTCGCGAAAGCGGTCCTCGGTCACGGCGGCGCGAAGGTCGCGGTGCGTCGCGGTGCACAGTCGGAAGGTCACCCGGCGGGCCTTCACGCCGCCGAGCGGCGTCACCTCGCGCGTCTCAAGCACGCGCAGGAGCTTCGCCTGCACGAGCGCGTCGAGCTCTGCCACCTCGTCGAGAAAGAGGGTCCCGCCCTCGGCCGCCTGGACGTAGCCCTCCGTGTCGCGGTCCGCCCCCGAGAAGGCCCCGCGCAGCGCGCCGAAGAGCACGCGCTCGGCCAGGCCTTGCGGGATCGTCGCGCAGTTCACCGAGACCAGCGGGCCCGCGCCTCCGCAGGCGTCGGCGTGAAACCGTGCGGCCGCGAGCTCCTTGCCGCTGCCGCTCTCGCCGACGACATGCAGGGGCCCCGCCGCGCGCGCGGCGGCGGTGATCTCTCGCCACGCCCCGAGGAGCGTCGGTCCAGAGACGATGCCGTGCTCGACCACGACGCCGCCCGCGTAGGCCCGCAGGTCCGCGACGAGCAGGGTGAGCACGCGCCCCAACCGCAGCACGTGTGTTCGCCCTGGCACCTCGGGCACCACCCGCTCGGGGGCGACGCGCTCTCCATTGACGAGGGTGCCGTTGAGGCTGCCGTGGTCCCGCACGGTCCAGCGCCGCCCGTCGAAGGCGACCGACGCGTGACGTCGCGAGATCGACTCGTCGGCCAGGGCCTCTGCGGTGGTGCGCCCGAGCTCGAGCCCCCCACGCCCGATGGGCACCGGGTCGAGCACGGCAGCGTCTCCGCGAAAGATCACGACGATCCCTGGCTGAGGCGCTTCCCTCGCCGCCTCTGCCGCATCGTCCGCCGTGAACTCCCTCGTCGTGTGCATGGGCCTTTGGGTCGACCAGCATACCGTGGTCGTGCGCGACGACGGCACCGGGTTGGCCTGTGCCGGCCACGTGCCGCCCGCCCGCGACCCGAACCCACGGAAATCCCTGCGAACCACGTGCGAACGCGCCGGGCACGGTGGTTGCCATGGGTCGTCGGCACACCCCCCAACCGAGGTCCAGCACCGATGCCCATCACCCACCCCGAGACCGGAACCCGCGTGGACGAGATCGCCCCGTCCATCTACCGCATCAGCGTCCCGGTGCCGCCGAGCGCCTTCCCGGGAGGCTTCACGTTCAACCAGTTCCTCATCCTCGACGACGAGCCGCTGCTCTTCCACACGGGGCCGCGTCGGATGTTCCCGCGGGTGCGCGAGGCGATCGGGCACGTCATGGACGTCGCGCGGCTGCGGTGGATCGCGTTCTCGCACTTCGAGGCCGACGAGTGCGGCGCCCTCAACGAGCTCCTCGCGGTCGCGCCCCACGCCGCCCCGGTCTGCAGCATCCTCGGCGCCGCGGTGTCGATCGGCGACGTCGCGGACCGCGCGCCGCGACCGATGGCCGACGGCGAGGTGCTCACGATCGGCGCGCGGGCCGTCCGCTGGATCGACACGCCCCACGTCCCCCACGGCATGGACTGCGGGTACCTCTTCGAAGAGAGCACGGCGACGCTGCTGTGCGGAGACCTCCTGGCGCAGCCGGGCGCGGGGGTCGCGCCGCTCACCGAGGGCGACGTGCTGGGTCCCTCCGAGGCGCTGCGGGCCAGGTTCGGCTACGCCAAGGTGACCGACGTACGCAGGCAGATCGAAGGCCTCGCCGCGACGAACCCGACCACCCTCGCGTGCATGCACGGGAGCGCGTTTCGCGGGGACGGCGCCGCGGTGCTCCGCACGCTGGCGAAGCTCCTCGAAGGCGACGCGATGCGAGAAGTGTGATGACACCGTCCCCGACCACACCGCGAAGCCAGCGCCCGAAGGAGCCACCATGGACAAGCTGAACCTGCACAACCCCGTCTTCGCCGCCTACGCCGTGTCGGCGGCCATCATGATCCTCAAGGCGGTGAGCATGTCGTGGCTGACGGTCGCCCGCATGCTCAAGGCCAACGGCGGCTTTCGCAACCCGGAGGACCTCCGCAAGACGCCCTTCAACCCGAACCCCGACCCCCAGCAGCTCGAGCGCAACGATGACGTCGATCGGGTCCGGCGGATCCACCTCAACGACCTGGAGAACATCCCCTTCTTCCTCGCGGCGGGCCTGCTGTACGTGCTGACCGACCCGTCGCTGCTCCTCGCGCGCGGGCTCTTCTTCGGCTACGTGGTGACGCGGCTGCTGCACTTCGCCGCGTACCTCACCGCGCGCACGCACGACACGCGCGCGATGCTCTGGACGCCGGGCTCGCTGATCATTGTCTTCATGGCGGGCCGCGTGCTGCTCGCGGGGCTGCAGGCGTGACCCTCGCCGCGGCGCTGACCGAAGGCCGGCCACACGTCTTCGCCGGCGAGGCCTGCCCCTTCGCGCACCGGGTGCTCGCGCTCCTCGACCACCTCGGCCTGGCGTACGACCTCACGGAAGTACCGTTCGGGATGAAGCCTCCGGGCCTCGAACAGTGGTCGCCCAGCGGCCGCATCCCCTTCTTCGTCCACGGGCCGCTGGCGATCGGCGAGTCGCGGGTGATCCTTGAGTACCTCGCCGAGGAGTACGGGCTGGAGTCGGGGCGCCCCCGCGGGCCTGTCGAGCGTGCGCAGCAGGGCCACGCGATGGCGCTGTTCGACGGATCGGTGGTCCCTCGAATCCAAGGCGACGACGACGCGGCCCGTCGGGATCACCTCGTCGAGTGTCTCGACGTTCTCACCTCGGTCACGCGCGCGTCGCCGC
>JBILLI010000810.1:0-3461 GCA_044376155.1 Polyangiales bacterium | reverse complement strand
ACCGTGCTGCGCCTCGGGCACAGCTACGAAGGGCCCACGGAGATCGGCGGGCTCATCGTGCTGCCCGAGTGCCGACGCGTGCCCGAGCGCGTGGGGATGATGATCTCCTACGTGCGCTTCTTGTTCATGGCGATGCACCGCGGGCTCTTTCGCAACGAAGTGGTCGCGGAGCTCCTGCCGCCGCTGCTCCCCGACGGGCGCTCGCACCTCTGGGAGGCCCTGGGGCGCAAGTTCACCGACATGAGCTACCTCGAGGCCGACAAGCTCTCGAAGCGCAACAAGGAGTTCATCAAGTCGCTGTTCCCCACCGGGGACGTGTGGGCCTCGCTGCTGCCGCAAGACGCGCAGGACGTCATCGGCAAGGTGGGCCGTGAGACCCGCGGCGTCGAGATCATGCTGCGGCGCATCGGGTTCCAGTACTGCAACCGCATCGACCCCTTCGACGGCGGGCCGCACTTTCGCGCGAGCACGGATGAGATCCTGCTCGTGAAGCGCACCCGGCCGCTGCGCCTGCGGGTCGCGCCAGGCGGGGTCAACGGGCCCAAGACCCTCCTCGCGGTGAACCTCAAAGACCCGCCGTACTTCCGCTGTGTCTGCGTGCCCGCCCTCGCGGGCGACAACGGGTTCGTCGAGGTCGAGGGCGCGGCCGCCGAGTTCCTCGGGGTGAGCAACGACAGCGAGGTCTGGGCGCTGCCCTTGGACTGATCCCGCGGCCTGCGAAAATTTCCGGTCGCGCCCGCGAGGCTGCTACCGCCCCACCCATGTCCCCGTCGCAGGAGCGTCTGGCCGTCTCGATCCCCCTCGCCGTGCTCGCCGCGACGCTCATCGCCGTGCCCGTGATGGTGTTTGGTCCCGAGGGCCTGCCCCGGCACCGACGGCTCCGCGCGCAGCTCGAAGCCCAGCGGCAGGAGAACGCGCGGCTCGTGCGCGAGGTCACCCGCATTCGCGCCGAGCACGACGCCTTCGTGAACGACCCCAGGGCCCGCGAGCGCGCCGTGCGCGAGGAGCTCGGGTGGGTGCGCCCCGACGAGGTCATCGTCGAGGTCCCCGGGGCCCGCGCCGCGCGGTGAGCGCCGAAAAGTTGCCCGCGCCCACACCGCGCTGATACCGACCTCAACGCGTATGGGAGCTCCGGCGAAGCGATGGTCGGGTCGGCTCCTGCGCGCCGCGCTGAAGCCCGCCGCGCTCACCCTCCCGCTGCTCCGCGTCGCCCACGGCGGCGTGCAAGACCGCGACGCGCTGGACCTCCTCGCCTCGGCCCTGCTCGTGGCCGTGCTGTTCGCGAACACCCTGCGCCGCAAGGGCTTCGGCGACCCCTGGACCGCCGCCCTGGCCCTCTCCCTCGCCGTGGTGATGGTCGACGCGACGGGTGGGGTGGGCGGTCCGTTGGGCTCGCTGCCGCTGGTGCTCGTGGCCGCGGCCGTCGCGCTCGGGCGCCGCGCCCCGTGGGCCCCCGTCGGGGTCGCGCTGGTGGGGGAGCTCGCGCTGTTCTCCTCCACGCCAGGGGCCGCGTGGAGCACCCTCGCCGCCCGCGCCTTGCTGCTCTTGACCGCCGCGGGGCTGCACCACGCCCTCACCCGCGCGGAGCTCCATCGCGTGCGCGAAGACCAGCGCCGCGCGCAGAAAGAAGACCGACGTCGCAAGCAAGACGCCGCCCTCTCGCTGCGCATCACCCCCTCCGAAGGGGGCGCGCGGGCCAGCGGGCACGACGCCGCGAAGGAGCGCGCGAGCCTCGACGAGGTGCACGCGTCCCTCGTGGGCTTGCTCACCCTCGTGCGGCGCAGCATGGGGCTGCGCACCTGCGCGCTCTTCTGGCTCTCGCCGGGCGGGGGCCTACGACTCGTCGAGGCCGCGACGGACGATGACCTCATCACCGCGGAGCTCCCGCAGGGGGGCGGGGCGCTGGGGGCGGTGATCCGTCTCGGGCAGCCCGTGCTGCGCGCAGGGCTGCGGGAGGACTGCGCGGCGGTGACCTGGTACGTCGGCCCCTCGCCCGCGAAGGCCCTGGCCGCGGTGCCCGTGCGCGACGGCGACGAGGTGCGCGGGGTCTTCGTGGGCGACCGCGACGACGACCGCGCGTTCACCGACGACGACCGCGCCGTGCTCGACGCCGCGGCCCTGCAGGCCCGGAGGCTCATCGACAACGAGCGGGTGTTCTCGCGCCTCGAACGCGCGCGCAGCGAGCTGTCGACCCTGTTCAGCGCGGCGCGGTCCTTCGGCGAGGCGACCTCGGAGGAGGCGGTGCTCGACGCCGTGGCCGCCGCCGCCCGCGACGCCGCCCTGGCCGACCTCGTGGTCGTCACCACCTGGGACGACGGCGTGCACCGCGTGCAGCGCGTGCTCGGCGACGCGCCGAAGTCGTTGCAGGGCAGCACGTTTGGTGACAACGCAGGCATCGCCAGCGCGGTGCTGCGCGAGCGGGTGGCGCTGCCGTACCGCGGACAGTTCGACCCCGCGACGCAGCACGTGTTCACCCGCGAGCACCCGCTGGAGGGGATGCGCTCGGTGCTCTGCGTCCCGCTGGTCGCGCGGGATCACGCACTGGGCACGCTCACCCTGGCGGCGCGACGTCCGCGGGTCTTCGCGGGGGGCGCGGCGCAGCTCCTCGGGGTGCTCGCCAGCGGCGCGGCCGTGGCCCTCGCGAATGCCGCCGCCGTGCGTCGGCTGGAGGCCCTCGCGACCACCGACCCCATGACCGGTCACCTCAACAAGCGCGCCCTCGAGGCCGAGTTCGAGAAGCGCCTGCGCGCCGCGGCGCGGTTCCGTCGGCCGCTGGCGCTGGTGGTGCTCGACATCGACCGCTTCAAGTCGGTGAACGACACCTACGGGCACGCCGTGGGCGACGTGGTGATCAAGGGCCTCGGCGCGGTGCTCACCCGCTGCCGCCGCGAGACCGACGCCGTGGCGCGCTTCGGCGGCGAGGAGTTCGTGGTGGTCTGCGAAGAGACCGACGCCGCGGGGGCGCTGCTGCTGGCCGAGCGCATCCGCGAGGAGCTCATGCGCCAGGTGTTCCCCACCGAGCGCGGAGAGCTTCGGGTGACGTGCTCGCTGGGCGTCGCGGCGTTCCCGGGTGACGGGGGCGACTTCGGGGCCCTCTTCGCGAAGGCCGACGGCGCGCTCTACGTCGCCAAGCAGTCGGGGCGGAACCAGTCGCGGGTGGCAGGGAGCAGCGCCGTCAGAGCGGCGTGAAGCGCAGGCGGGTGTTGCTGGTGACGTCGCCCGTAAAGGCCGTGGCGCGCACCGGGGAGGGGCGAAAGTCCTGAATGCCCACGGTGATCTGGTCGGGCGAGCGCACCGTGGGGATCGGGCCGAGGAGCGTCGGGCCGTAGGCGAGATCCACGTTGCGGTTCGACTCGTAGAGGATCACCTCGAAGGTCACCGAGGTCGGCGACAGCGAGCCGTTCGTCGAGAGGTAGTACTGCGCGCGGTCCCACATGGCGATCCAGCGGCGGTTGGGCGAG
>JBILLI010000809.1:0-3473 GCA_044376155.1 Polyangiales bacterium | reverse complement strand
GGCGGCGCCCAGGCGCAGCGGGCCGCGCACGGTGTAGCTCCCGGTCTTGAGGCGGTGGATGCGCGCCACGTCGGTGCTCTGCGTGACGTCGAGGCACTGCCCGAGGATCACCTCGTGCTCCATGCTCGCCCAGACGGCGTTCACCTCGCGGCGGCGCGGGGCGGGGAGGTCGAGGTCGGCGACGACCTTGTGCACCAGCGCGCCCATGAGGTCGCCCGCGAGGATGGCCGTGCACGCGCCGAGGTGCGCGCTCCCGTAGGACTTCGCGAGCGCGACGTGCACCGAGGGGGCGCCGCGGCGGATGGGGTCGTCGTCCATCCAGTCGTCGTGCACGAGGAGGTAGGTCTGGAGCAGCTCCATGGCCGCGCCGAGGTCCGTGGCGGCTTCGCAGAAGGGGTCCTCCCACGCGCACGCCACGGCGGCGAAGAGCATCACCGGGCGCAGGCGCTTGCCCCCGCGGAGGGTGAGGTCCCGCGCGGCGTCGAACATGGGCAGGGCGTCGGGCGCCTCACCCGCGGTGACCACCCGCGCCTCCGCGAGAAGCGCCTCGATGCGGGCGTCGACCCGGCTCCGCACCGCCGCCAAGAATCCCTGGACCGTCGCGTCCTCCGTCACGGCCGCGAGGATGGACGACGGAACCGACGGGTTGTCAAGGCGCAGGGCGGCGTTGGGGATTCGCATCGCGCGTTGGATGATCGTCCCCCTCGCCGGGGTGCGCTGGTCACGACGCTGGCCACTACCGCGCGGGCGAGAACGGGTGTGCAATCCGTGCATGGGGGTTCGCGGTGCGGGCCCTCGTGAGAGGTCGGTGCCCCCATGAGCTCCTTGCGCCACGCGCTCGCGACGCTGTTCCTCCCGATGCTCGTGCAGGCCTGCAGCAACAGCGAGGAGGTCGTGCTCGGCGGCGACCCCGAACCCCCGGGTGACGCGGGCGCCGTGACGCGCGTCGACGGTGGCGAACGTCGCGACGCGGGCCCCACCCGCACCGATGTGCCTCTGGCGCAGGGAGATGCGACGACGACAAGGGACGTCCCCACGCCCGGCCCCGAGCGCTGCAACGGCGAGGACGACGACGGCGACGGGATGATCGACGAGACCTGCGCCTGCGCGCCGGGGACCCTCCAGCGGTGTTATCCCGGGCCCGCGGGCACCCGCGCGCGGGGGACCTGCACCGACGGCAACCAGCGCTGCGAGGGCACGGGCGAGTTCGGCGCCTGGGGGCCCTGCGAGGGCGCGGTGACCCCCGCGGCCGACGTCTGCAGCGACGCGCTCGACCAGGACTGCAACGGCACCCCCGACGACGGCGACGGCTGCTGCCGCGCGGGGACCACCATGGCCTGCTACACCGGCCCCGCGGGTACACGGGGCGTGGGCCCCTGCCGCGCGGGCGTGCGCACCTGCAACACGTCCGGGGCCTACGGCGCCTGCATGGGTGAGGTGCTCCCCGCGCCCGAGCGCTGCAACGGCGTCGACGATGACTGCGACGGGATGATCGACGAGGGGTGCCAGACCTGCATCGTGGTCACGGGCGCCTCGACCCCGTGGCAGATCCACCTGGGGGAGGGGCCGCGCTGCTGGGGGCGCACCTTCGAGCGCCACGGCGACCCCGCGGAGTACGCCTTCGCGCGCATCCCCCCCGAGCGCGACGGGGGGTGGCGGCCGCACACGCCGCCGTCGATCTCCTTCGACGACCCCTCGACCCTCTGCGGGGTGTGCGACTGCCGCGCGGGCGGCGACTTCACGTATTTTCAGACCACCTTCTACGTGCCGCCGACGCTCGCGGTGCGCAGCCTGCGGGTGACCATCGCCAACGTCGACGACGGGGTCAGCGTGACCATCTTCAACAGCCGTTACCCCAACGGCATCGTCGACCCGGGGGCCTTCGCGTTCCTCGGCGGCGGCAGCACCGCCGACCTCGCGACCTACGTGGTGCCCGGCGCGAACCGCGTGGTGCTCACCCACGTCGACGACTGCTGCACGGAGCGGCGCATCGCCGACGCGACCGTCTCTCTGAACGGCCAGGCCCTGCGACCCTGCGGCGGCTGATCGCGCCGACGTCCCGAGGCGCACCCCGTGCTCCGTGCGCGCGGCGCACGGCGTTCCGCTCGCCCGCGCGCTGAATCCCGCGTGTTGCGGTCGGCACGAGAGTTGATTGGTGGGCGCTGCCCGCGCGGTGCGGGCGGCGGAGCGCGCGATGAAGCGAGCGTTGATCCTGGGTGGCGGCACGGCCGGCACCATCATGGCGAACAAGCTGGTCGAGGCCTTCGGGCCTCACGGGTGGCAGGTCACCGCGGTGGACCGCGACGATGTCCACATCTACCAGCCCGGCCTGCTGTTCATCCCCTTCGGGATGTACACCGCCGAGGAGGTCGTTCGCCCCCGTACGAGGTACTTCGACCCGCGGGTGGATCTCGTGCTCGGGGAGTTCACCCGGGTCGACCTCGACGCGCGGGAGGTGCACCTCAAGGGCGGTCGGGCGCTCCCCTACGACGTGCTCATCGTGGCCACGGGGAGCGAGATTCGCCCCGAGAAGACCCCGGGGCTCACGGGCGCGGGCTGGCGCGACACCGCGTTTGATTTCTACACCCTCGACGGCGCCGTGGCGCTGCGCGAGAAGCTCGCGGGCTTCACGCAGGGCCGGCTGCTGCTCAACGTGGTGGAGATGCCCATCAAGTGCCCCGTGGCGCCGCTGGAGTTCCTCTTCCTCGCCGAGAGCTTCTTTCGCGCGCGGGGGCTGCGCGACAAGGTCGAGATCGCCTTCGCCACGCCCCTCGAGGGCGCGTTCACCAAGCCCCGGGCGTCGGCGCTGCTGGGCGACATGCTCCAGCGCCGTGGCATCACCGTGATCCCTGATTTCAGCGCGTCGGAGGTCGACGGCGCCGCCCGCACGCTCAAGAGCTACGACGGCCGCGAGGCGCGCTACGACCTGCTGGTCACCATCCCCCTGCACGCGGGCAACGCGGGGCTCGAGGGCTCCGGGCTCACCGACGGCGGGGGATGGGTGCGCACGCACAAGCACACGCTCCAGAGCCTCGCGCGCCCCGAGGTCTTCGCCCTCGGCGACTGCACCGACCTGCCCTCGTCGAAGGCCGGCGCCGTGGCGCACTTTCAGGCCGACGTGCTCATCGAGAACGTGAAGCGCTTCGTCGAGGGCCGCGCGCTCTCCGAGGGCTTCGACGGCCACGCCAACTGCTTCATCGAGACCGGCGACGACAAGGCCGTGCTCATTGATTTCAACTACACCACCGAGCCCCTGCCCGGGCGCTTCCCGCTGCCGGGCGTGGGGCCCTTCTCGCTGCTCGAAGAGAGCGTGACCAACCACCTCGGCAAGCTCGCCTTCAAGTGGGTCTATTGGAACCTCCTGCTGTCGGGCAAGGAGTTCCCCCTCGATCACCGGATGCTCATGGCGGGCAAGTGGGAGTGACCATGAACGCGCAGGCGAACGCTTCGGACCCCGTGCTCGCGCGCCTCGA
>JBILLI010000808.1:0-3478 GCA_044376155.1 Polyangiales bacterium | reverse complement strand
GGCATTCGGCTGGGTCACCTCTGGACCGTCGCGGGCGGCCGCGCGGTGGCCTTCGCGTACACCCCGGTGAAGAGCGACGGGCTGGAGAAGCTGCTGGAGATGCGCCCCTTCGTGGAGGGCAGCAAGACGTGCCGACGGGCCGTGCAGTGCGATGGGGAGAACCTCTTCAGCACGATTCAGATGCGCACGGGGGTGATGATCCCGCTGGTGCACGACTGGATGCACGCGCGTCGATACTTCGAGCGGGCGGTCAAGAGCGGTGACATGCGCGCCGGGGTGGCGATGAAGCTCATCGGCGATCTGTTCGGCGTAGAGCGGGCCGCAACGGTCACCGGCGACTCCGACGAGGAGCGCGGGAAGAGGCGACGCAACGACGCGTGGCCGATCCTGGGGCGGCTGGCGGAGTGGATCTGTGAGATCCGCGGCGGGGTGAACCCGAGCAGCCCGCTGGGGAAGGCGATCGGGTACGTCGAACGCCGGTGGATCTCGCTGATCGTGTACGTCGGCGACGGCCGCATCCCGATCGACACGGGCCGGGTCGAGCGCGACATCCGCCCCATCGCGGTGGGTCGCAACAACTGGGTCTTCACCGGGAGCGACGACGCGGCGGTGCGCCTGGCGATGGTGGCGACGTTGTGCGCGACGTGCCGCCACCTCGGCGTGGACCCCTGGCGATACCTGCGAGACGTCTTTCAGGCCATCGCCGACGGCGTCCCGAGCACGGTCATCGTCGAGAACCTCACGCCCTGGGCGTGGGCCGAGAACGAAGCCCAGAAGACGAACGCTCAGAAGGTCGCCGCGGTCGGCTGAGGCAGGATCCACGGCGGCGAACATGCGCCCGCCGCGCGCTGCTCACCACCCGTGCTTCGCCGGGGGTTTACACCTCTCCGCCCTCGACCTCTCCGCCTGGCTCGCGGATCCCGCCGCGCGATAACCCCGCGTCCCTGTCGGCCGCTGCCCTCGCGCTCTTCCACCACGCACCTCTCCGCGTCCCGGTCGGCCGCTGCCCTCGCGTCCTTCCACCACCTCGCTCCCACCGCGTCCCGGTCGGCCGCTGCCCTCGCGCTCTTCCACCGCGCAATTCTCCGCGTCGCGGTCGGCCGCTGCCCGCGCGCTCCTCCACCGCGCACCTCTCCGCGTCGCGGTCGGCCGCGTTCTCCGCGTCCCTCCACGTCGCCCCGCTCCGCGACCCTCGCGACCGACGCCCGCGCGTTCTTCTCCGGCGTCGCGTGGCACGCGCCCGCATCGGCCGTGAGCTGCCTCCACGCAGTGGGGGGTGGCGACGTCGCCACCCCTTCGCCACCCCTCGCCACCCCCTTTTCGCCACCCCGCGAGGCAATTCTCGTGTGATTTCAAGAGGGGCGTTTCTGGCACGTGGCGTGGAGTGGGTCGGGCCCATGGGTGCGTACGACACGCTCGCGAAAGACATCCTGGAACTGTTGCTCGACGAGCTCGGGACCTTCGTGCGCGAGCGTGAGGTGCCCGCGCCCGCGTCGCAGCGCGCGGACTCGTTCTTCGCCCCCCACGCGCACGCCCTGCCCGCGCTGCGCGCGCTCGGTCTGCTCGGTCGGATGTGCCTGCAGCCCTGCGTGTTGGACCCCTTCTCCGACGCGCCGTCACCCGAGGAGGTGCGCGAGTCGCTGCGCAAGCTGCTCAACCACCAACGCGGGGCGAAGGCCGCGGCGCCCGAACGATTGTGGCTGCCCTGCGCGGGGCGACCTGACGAGGCGCTGCGGCGGTTCAGGTTCACGCCCGCGGCGGCGTGGCCGAAGGGGTTCTATGAGCTGAGCGAGATGTTGCCGGTGTCGTTGGTGGTGCTGCCGGAACTCGACGACACCCCCGACACGGTGGCCCTTCGGCTCATGAGTCGGAGCGAGTCGCTGAACCGCGCGCTGCGCACCCTGCGGGCACGCACGGACGATGTCCCCGAAGGGCGACGCCTCTTCGTCGCCGTTGTAAAATGGATCCACACCTGGCGCGGCCGCGGGCTGCGCTGGCAGGAGGACGCGATGCTGGACCTCACCGAGACCGAAGCCTTCCTCGAACGCCAATTCGCTGCGGGCATGCAGCAGGGCATGCAGCAGGGCATCGCGCTGCTGTTGCGCCAGTTCTCCCGTCGGCTGGACCGCGCGCTCACCGACGACGAGCGCGCCGTGGTGACCGCGCGCCTGAACACCCTCGGCGCTGATCGCCTCGGAGACGTCGTCCTCGACCTCTCCGCCCTCGATCTCGCCGCCTGGCTCGCGGATCCCGCCGCGCGGTAGCCTCCCGCGCCCTCACCCCAGAAAGCGTCGCAGCACCAGCGCGCGCCGCTCGGACATCTCCTCCACCGCGTAGCGCACGCCCTCGCGGCCCATGCCTGAGTCCTTCACGCCGCCGTAGGGCATCGCGTCGGCGCGAAAGGTCGGCGCGTCGTCGACCACCAGCGCGCCCACCTCCAGGTCGCGGTAGGCCCGCGCGATGGTGCGCACGTCGTGGGTGAAGATCCCCGTCTGCAGCCCGTAGCGCCCGCGGTTCACCTCGGCCACGGCCTCGTCGAGGTGGGTGAAGGTCGACGCCACGAGCACCGGGCCGAAGACCTCTTCGTCCACCACCTTCATCCCCGCGCGCGCCCCCGTGAGCATCGCAGGCGTGAGCCGGTTGCCCGCCCGTTCACCGCCCGTGACCACCGTCGCGCCGCCCTCCTCGGCCTCATCGATCCACGCCCGCACCCGCGCCGCCGCGCGCTCATCAATCATGGGCCCGCACACCGTCGCCGCGTCGTGGGGATCCCCCACCGCCGTCGCCGCGGTGGCCTCTGCGAGCCGCGCGAAGAAGGCCTCGGCGAGGTCGGCGTGCACCAGCGCGCGCTGCACCTTGATGCAAACCTGCCCCGCGTACCCATATGCGCCCGGGATCACCCGCGCGAGGGCGCGGTCCACGTCGGCGTCGGCGCACACGATCACCGCGGCGTTGCCCCCGAGCTCCAGCAGCACCCGCTTCTTCGGCGCCTTCGCCCGCAGCGACCACCCCACCGCGGCGCTGCCGGTGAACGACACAACCGCGACCCGGGGATCGGTGACCAGCGACTCGGCGACGTCGTTCGCGCACGGCAGCACCGAGAGCAGCGCCCGCGGCGCGCCCACACGATCACACGCCTCGCGCACGATGGACGCCAGGGACATCGCCGTGAGGGGCGTCTGCGGCGCAGGCTTGAGCACCACCGGCGCGCCCAGCGCAAAGGCCGGCGCGAGCTTGTGCGCCACGAGGTTCAACGGAAAGTTGAACGGGGTGATGGCCACCACCACCCCCGCGGGCACACGGCGGGTCACCGCGAAGGCGCCCGCCGAGGCCGCGAGGTGGTCGAGGTCCTGCGCGCCGTCGGCGAGGCGCGTGGCCTCCTCGGCGCCGAGGGCGAAGGTCACCGCCGCGCGTTCTACCTCGCTGCGAGAGAAGGAGATCGGTTTGCCCGCCTCCAGGGTGATGGTCCGCGCGAGGG
>JBILLI010000153.1:0-12757 GCA_044376155.1 Polyangiales bacterium | reverse complement strand
AGCGCGCTCGCGCGCACCGAGGCGCTGTCTCCCCGCAGCGACGCGTGCTCACCCGCCCGAACCGTGCCCTGTCGCTGGGCGGTGCGAAACGAGAGTTCCCCGCCGAGGACGTCGAGCTCCGTGCCGCCCGCGGCGAAGGTGAAGCTCGCCCGGCCGCCTCGAATGCGCAGGGCCGTGTTTCCCCCGAGCAGCTCGAGGGCGCCGTGATCCGAAGCGCCGCGGGGGGCTGCGGTGACCCAGAGTCGCCCGTCGAGCAGCTCGAGGTGCGTCGCGTCGACGACGCGCACGCGGGTGTTGCGGTCAAGCAGGACGCGGTCACCCTCATCGAGCGCGAGGCGCGCGCGGCCCTGGTTGTCGGTGCGGACCGACGCCCCCGGGCGAACCCGTAGCACCGTGTCGGCCCGCGCCCCGGCCGCGCCCTCCTCGACGCGGACACCGCCTCGCACCGCCTCGATGTCGGCGACGGTGAGGGTGACGGGATCCGGCGATCGGCACGCGGCGAAGACCAAGGCGATGAGCGCGGTGCGCGCGACTCTGAGCATGGGGGGCTCCTCCCGAGACGGGGATGGTACGCCGTCTGACCGACGGACACGGCGCAGGTGACACCGACACCCTTCGTGCGCTTGGGTGCCCACGGATCGTCTCGAATGGCATTCGGGCCTTGACGTCACGGCGCGCTTTGGCTGAAGCACATAGCCATGGGATCGATGAAGGGTCGCCTCGGGCGCCTTGGGTGTGCAGTGCTCTGTTCAGCCGCCGCGGTGGCCGTGTTGCCTGGAGAAGCGTCTGCGCAGGACCGCTTCAACACCCGGCAGGGACGGGTGACCAACGGGTTCTTCTACCGCGCCACGGCGGCGCTGCGGGTGAACCCCCTGGGGCTCTTCGTGGAGGCCCGCGCGGGGATCCGCCATCGCCTCTTCGACCCGGGCTCCGGCCCGCTGCTGCTCCGCAACACCTACATCTCCATCGCGCCGAGCCTCGTGGCCTCGCCGGCCTTCGTTCGCCCGGGTCTGGCGTTGGAGTTCTCGCCGCTGGCGATCCTGAACTTCTCCGCGCTCGTGGAGTACGTGCAGTTCTTCGGGACCTTCAACCTCGCGCAGACCTGGCAGAACTCTCGCGCCGACTACTCCAACGCCGGCGTGTTCTCCTCGGCCTCCGGGCGCGATGGCGGCGCCGAGGCCGCCAGCGGGCTCCAGGTGAACCTCTCGGCCCTGCTCCAGGCCCGCGCGGGCGACATCGTGCTGCGCTCGAACTTCCGCGGGATCTACTTCAACCTCACGTTCAAGAACCCCGCGAACGGCGCGGCCCCGGGCACGCCGCCGGGCCCGGTCTACTACGACCAGTTCTTCGACGTGCTCGCGCCCACCAACGGCTGGCTCTTTGTCAACGACACCGACCTGCTCTACCAGAGCCAGGAGCAGGGCCTCACCGTCGGCCTCCGCTTCAGCTCGGTGATGCCGCTCTACACCGACCGCGAGCGCGTCGGCGGGGGCTCAAACGACGGCGACCGCACCACCATGCGTCTCGGCCCGCTCGTCGCGTACACCCTCAGCGAGCGACGCCACGGCGCGTTCAACGCACCCACCATCTTCGCGCTGGCCCAGTGGTGGATCCAGCACCCCTACCGCACGGCCGACATCGGCGGCGCGATGCCGACCATCGTGGTGGGATTCTCGTTCCGCGGCGACACCTGACCCGCGAGGTCACTCCCGGCCGAGCGCGTCGCGGAACAGCGGCAGCCGTACGGTGGGCGTGATCACGTAGTGGTCCGTGGGGGTGGCGGCGCGCAGGCCAAAGTTGCCCGCGACGAGGCTTCCGCCCGCCAGGGCCCACGCGACGAAGGTCTCGGCCGCCACGCGCCCCAGCCGCCCCATCTGCACCTCGGTGCGCTCGGGGTCGCCTTCGCCCAGGGCGCGCCAGGTGCCGCGAAAGCGCTGCAGGGTGGCGAGGCGGTCGCGCGCGCGGAGTCGCTCGGCGTCGCCGCGCACGGCCTGCAGGGCGTCTCGCAAGACCTCCAGCGGGCGCTCGGTGGTGCCGGTGACCACGCGGCCGAAGAGCTCCTTGCCCTCGTCGGCGGTCCAGATGAGCCGCACGCCGTCGCTGCGGAGCTCGGCGTCGCCGAGGAAGTACAGCCAGAGCGCGAAGCCCAGGGCGCGGAGCTCCCCGACGTCCACGGTGCGCTCCGTGGGGCCGTAGCGCTCCACGAGTCCGACGCTGAGGCTCCCGGTGGCGCCGGGGATGGCGACGATGCCCGGCGGCTCCGACCCCGGCTCCCAGCGCGCGAGGGAGGTGCCCGTCTGCGGCGCGAGCACGCCCTGCGTGACCGAGTTCGCGACCTCGCGGGAGAGATGGATCCGCACGCCCTCGGCCGCACCGCCGTGCGACAGGAACACCACGAGGCGCACCGAGTCGGGGAACGCGATGGGGAAGCGCAGCACGTCCTCGTCGCTCACGGCCTGTCGGCCCTGCGCGCGCGCGGCGGCCATCATCAGCGGATTGAGCACGAGCGAGCGGTATCCCGGCGCGCTCGCGTGGTCTTCGAGCCAGTGGGCCTGCCCGACGCCGCGCGCGACGTTGGCGCCGCCCTCGAGGCGACCGACGCCCGCCAGGAGCTCGAAGCCCGCGACGCTCGCCGACTCACCGCCGCCGGCGCCGCGTGAGACGCCGACGCTCTCCCGCGCGAGGTCTCGCGGTGACATCCGCACGGTGACCACGGCGCGGCCGTTGGGGTCGAGGAGGTCGACGGTGCCGGCCTCGCGGCGCACGGGTTGAAAGAAGAGCAGCTCGGCGAAGCGGTGGCTCCAGCCCGGCTCGCGCACCGGGAGGTACACGATGAGGTCCTCGGACTCGGCGCCGCTGCGGGAAGGCGCCGCGAGACGCACGGGGCCGACCAGCCGCGCCTCGGTGCGCAGCAGCCCGCCCGGGGACGCGCCGTCGCCGAGGAGCACCTGGAGGGCCTTCATCCATGCAGGTGCGCGCTCGTGGCCGGGCGCCCACACCCCGTTGGCCTCCAGCGCCGCGCGCCACTCCGCGAGCAGCGACATGGCCGCGCCGCGGTCGGCGCTCGCGTCGATGCGGGTCTTGAGCTCGGACCAGTAATCCTGGCGGTACGTGCGCGGCGAGCACCAGAAGAGGCATTGCGGGTCGGTGCCGCCGACGAGCAGACGTCGCCCCTCGCTGCCCATGCGCCGCGCGTCCCGCAGCAGGCCGATGAAGCGGCACTCGGGGCGAAGGTCGGCGAGCATCGCGCCGAAGTTGTCGACCTCGGGGCGGCGCAGGTCCACGGTCTCGACGAGCACCTCGCCGAGGACCACCCCGAGGAGGAGCAAACGCCAACGCTCGAAGGACTGCTGCAGCCGAGGGTTCTCGAGCTCGGGCTGGGGCTGCCGCGCGCCGTGGTCGAGCGAGAGCGCGTTGAGCACGAACGACATCATCTCCGCCTGGGCGAAGGGCGTCGGAAAGCTCTTGGTGCGAAGGTGCGCCGCGGTGGGCTGCCACGTGCCCTTCTTCTGGTCGATCGCGAAGGTGTCGGTGGCGGTGGCGTCAGAGGATCCGGGGATGAGCTGCTGCATCGTGGGAACTCCTCAGCCGCGCATCGTGGCGAGCAGCGCGCGTTCGATCTTCTCGGCCATCTCGTGGGCGGGGTCCAGGGTCCGCTCCTGACGACGCGCGCTGGCGGTGGACTCGTGCTTGTACGAATCCACCAGCAGACGAAACGCCTCCGGCGGACGCCACTGCCGCGCGCGGTGCACGGCGTAGAGCTGCCGAGTGCGGGTGTCGCCGAAGGCCCCGAGGTCGGGGTCGCTGAAGATCGTGCGGAACCACCACGTCACGAACGACAGCTGCGCCGCGCGCTCCTGCAGCGCGGAGAGCACCCGCGCAGAGAACGCCGCGGGCGAGGCGTGGTTGCGCTTCGCCACGTTGCTGATCAGCGAGCCCCAGGTGCGCCGCCCACCCTCGTAGTCGAACTCGGTGAAGTCCGAGTCCTTCTGGCGAAACGCGCCGAACACTTCGAGGAGCACCACGGCTTCGGCGAGGCGCGCGCCGAGGGTGGCGTCCTTGGTGCCTTCGGGCACGGACCACGCGCGGCGCAGCGGCCAGATGGGGTCGTGCTCGTCGTGGGCGAGGCCGTAGGTGCGGTGCATCGCGCGGGCCTGCGTGTCGGTCTTGTCGGGCAGCACCATCGTCGCGTAGGCCGCGAGGAGGGGATAGATGCTGACCGTCTCGTCGTTCTCCTGCGCGGCGGGCACGGCCTTCACCTGCGGCGCGGGGTTGTCGGGCACGCCCACGAGCATCGAGGCGTCGAGGAGGCCCTTGGTGTAGCGGTAGAAGTACTCCAGGCCGTGCCCCATGCTCGCGAGCAGCGTGGCGGTGTCGACGGTCTGGCCCACGGTCGGCGGGAGGTCGAACCAGCGCAGCAGGAACACCCCGTAGATGGGCTTCGCGGGCCCCACGGTCTCGCGCACGAGCTTGATGAGCTGGTGGGTGATGCCCGCGCCGGTGCCGCCGAGGAAGCTCCCGACCACGAAGATGCGGTTGGCGGTGCGGGCCACGCCAAACAGGGGCTCCATCGCGCCGCCCTTGCTCGACGCGAAGACCGCGCTGCCCACGGAGGGGTTCGCGAACATGCCCTTGCCGATGTCCACGCCGCCGTTGGGCCCGGCGCCGCCGTCGACGCCGCCGCTCTCCTCGTCGAAGAACAGCTCGAAGAGCTCGCGCTCCAGGGGGTCGGCGCGGTCGTCGATGAAGATCCGCCGGAACTGGGTCTCCTTCATCGTGTCGCGGGCGAAGGGGGCGACGACGGTCTCGGCGCCCTCCAGCGGGTGCGCGGTGCCCGACGACACGGTGTTGCCGAAGGTGCGCAGGCGAAACGCCAGGCGCGACTCGGAGTCGGCGTCGATGACGAAGGCCTTGGCGTCAGAGAGCGCGCCGAGGCGCATGAGGCGGGCGAGGGCCAGCGCGATGTGCTGGCCGCCGCCGCCGACGGCGATGACGAGGTCCATGGCGCCCTCAGGTCCGGTTGGCGACGAGGCAGCCGAGGGTGCTGGCGACGAAGCTCGGGAGCAGCCCGAGCACGATGGCCCGGGAGAAGAGCTGGCCGCCGAGAAACACGTACTGCTTGAGGTCCGCGGAGTTCACGCAGCGCACGAGCTCATCGCTGGCGACGGGGTCCCACCCCGCGAGGGTCGCGCCGAGCACCGAGGCCACGCCGATGGCCGTGAGGTATCGGCCGAAGGCGCTGGACCAGAGCTTCTTGCGCATGACCAGAAAGATCACGATCCCCACCAAAGCGGCGCCGAAGGCGTAGCCCCCGGCGGAGATCAGCGCGTCGTGGTTGGCGGCCTCGCAGCGCTCTTGCGTGAGCTCCCCCGTGGCGGGCGCGCTGTCGGTGACGACCGCGGTGTCGCCCGTGGGCGCGGCGGTCGCACCGGCGTCGTCGGCCGCGACGGGCATCGGCGGATCGGTCGGGGGAGGGTCCGTCGGCGCGGGGTCGGTCGGCGGGGGTTGGTTGGCGCGCGGCTGCAGCAGCACCGGAGGGAACATGACCGCGGAGCGAACACGCCCCCGCGCGCCGCGTCAAGGCTTCGGTTCGTGTGGGCTCCGGGAGTGCGCGCGGATCGCCGTGCGGGTGACCGATCCCGCATCGGTGCGCAGGACCTCCAGGCGCGCGGGGATGCGCCGTCGGAGCTCGGCAACGTGCGAGACCACCCCCACGAGGCGCTGCCGCGCGCGGAGCTGCTCCAGCACCGCCACGGCCTTGTCGAGCGCGTCTTCGTCGAGCGTGCCGAAGCCCTCGTCGACGAAGAGCGACTCCACCCGCACCCCGCCCGCCTCGGCCTGGATCACGTCCGAGAGCCCCAGCGCCATCGCCAGCGAGGCGAGAAACATCTCCCCCCCGGAGAGTGAGGCCGCGGGGCGCTCGCCGGCGCCGTGGTACGCGTCGGTGACGGCGAGCTCGAATTCCTTGCCAGACTGACGGATCTCCCTGCGCCGCAAGCGGAACCGCCCGTCGGAGATCACCTCCAGCCGTGCGCTGGCGCAGGCCACCGCGCGCTCCCACGCGTCGACCAGCACGAAGCGCGACAGCCGCGTGCGCCCCGCCGCGCGCCCGTTCACCGCCGCCGCCACGGTGCGCACCGCGCGCCAGCGGGCCTCCCCCTGCCGCAGCGCCGCGGCCTGCGCGGAGAGCTCGGCCGCAGCGGTGCGCAGGGCCGTGCGCCGTGAGGTCTGCGCGCCCAGCGACCGCTGAGAATCTTCCGCCGCCGCGCGCATCTCGGCCGCGCGCGTGGTGAGGGCCTCGGCCCGCTCGGCAAGCGCGGGGTCCCCTGCGGGCACCGCGTCGAGGCTCGCGGCGGCGTCGCGGTGGGACTGCTCGAGCCGCGCGAGGGTCGCCTCGGCCTGCGCGCGCTCGGCGTCGGGCAGGATCGCGCGCCGCGCGGTCGCGAGGTCGGCGATGCCCGCGGCGGTGAGGGCGTCGGCGAGGGCGCGCTCGGCGCGGGTGAGCTCCTCCCGTCGTTCATGCTCCGTGCGCTCCTCGGCCGCGAGCGCGACCCGCGCGCGCTGAGACTGAAGGTCGAGCGACGCGCGTCGGGCGCGGGTGTGGTCGCGGGTCGCGAGTGACTCCCGAAGCGCGTCGTCGACGCGGGCGAGCGTCGCGGGCAGCAGGTCGGGATCAACGCCCGCGAGGCGATCGACGAGGGACCGCTCGCGCGCGACGAGCTCCGCGAGCTTCACGGCCTGTGCGTCGCGCGTGCGGGTGGCCTCCTCGGCGTCGCGCTGCGCGCGCAGCAGCGCGTCACGCTCGCGGGCCCACCCGCGCCGCGCCTCCTCAAGGTGGGTCTCTCGTCGACGCAGCGCGAGGAAGGCCTCCCGCGCCTCCTCGGCCTGCGCCTCGAGTTCGTCCATCGGCGACGGCTCGCGGCGGGTCAGGTCGACGAGCTGCTCGCGCCGCACCGCGACCTCGCCCTGGGCGCGGCGGAGCGCGGAATCGGCGTCGCGCTGCGCGGCGTCGGCGAGCCGCCAGGCGTCCCTCGCCTGCTCCACCGCGGCGCGGTCGACGTCGGCCTTGGCGCGGACGGCGGGGCGCGGGTGCTCAGGGCTCCCGCACACCGGGCAGCCTTCGCCCGGCCGCAGGCGCTCCGCCAGCGCCGCCGCGAGGGTGTCGGCGTGCCGGGTCTGGAGGTCGTCGAAGCGAAGCCGGGACTCGTCGGCGTGTTCGGTCGCGGCGGTGCGCCTGCGCGCGAGGTCCCGCTCGCCCCTCTCGGCCTCGCGAACCCGTTGCGCCGCGAGGTCCCGCTCGCGCGCGGCCTCGATGCGCGCCTCGATGCGCTCGGACTTCGCGCGCGCGGTCGGCAGCGCCTCGGCGAGGGCCGCACGCTCCGACTCCATCGCCGTCCACTCTCCGTCGCGCCGCGCCGCGCGGGCCGCGAGGTCGGCGCGCACCGCCTCTCCGTCGCGGTCGTAGGCGGTGACCGCGGCCTCGGTCCGCGCCATCGCGGCCCGCGTCGCGCGGAGCTCGTCGGCGTCGCCGCAGAGCGCGGCCAGGCGCTCGCGCTCGCGCCGCAGCGCGTCGATCTGCTCGTCGAGGGCGGCGAGGCGCGTGCGGGAGAGGGCCTCCTCCCCGAGCTCGCGCTGCGCCTCGGCGAGGTCCTGCCTCGCGCGCTCGGCGGCGGCCGCGCTCTCCTCTGCGCGCGCCCGCTGCGCCTCGACCCGCGCGCCTTCGGCGGCACAGGGGGCCGCCGCGTTGTGCGCGATGAGCCTCTGCCGCAAGGGGATCTGCGCGGCGAGCGCCACCTCCGCGTCGGCGAGCACCGCCGCCTGCGCCGCGCGTCGCGCCAGTCGCGCGGCGCTCTCTTTCGCGCCGGCGGCCTCGTCGGCCGCGCGGTCAGCCTCCGCGCGGAGCCGCTCGGCGGTCTCGTGGGCGCTCGCGGCCTCGGCCTCGACCTCGGCGAGGGCGCGCGTCAGCCCGTCGAGGTCATCGACCCCGAGGGCGAGCAGGCGCCCCTCGCCGACGCTGCGCGCGCGGCTCTCGTCGAGCTCGGCGGCGCGGTCGAGCTCCCGCAGGCGCTCCTCCACCCGACCGTAGATCGCCGAGCCGAAGAGCAGCTCCAGCATGCGCTCGCGGTCCTCGGCGCGGGCGAGGAGCAGCTCACGAAACTCGCCCTGGGGGAGCACCATGATGCGCGCGAACTGCTCGTGCGCGACGCGGAGCAGAGACTCCACGGCCGCGGTGACCTTGCGCGGGTTCGCCACGGTCTCGAAGGAGGGGTCGCCGTGCAGGCACTCCAGCGTCGCCTCGGCGCGCTGCCGCGTGACGCCGCCCCGCCCCGTCCGCTCGTGCTCGGTGCTGCGCGCGACGCGGTAGACCCGGTCGCCGAGGGAGAACGTGAGTGCCGCGCGCGTCGGGACATCGGGGCGCGCCGCGCGGTTGCGCAGGAGTTCCTCGCCCCCGCGAGCGCCGAGGCCGCGGCCGTAGAGGGCGAAGCTCATGGCGTCGAGCAGCGTGCTCTTCCCGGCGCCGGTGTCGCCGTGGATGAGGAACAGCCCCTCGTCGCGAAAGGGCTCGAGGTCGACGACGTGGTCGGCGAAGGGGCCGATCTGGGAGAGCTCGATGCGCAGCGGCTTCACGAGACCTCCTCCTCGCGCGCGCCCTTGAGGGCCTCACGGAACACCGCGCGTTGGTCGTCGTCGGGCGCGGCCCCGGTCTCGCGGGCGAAGAAGGCCTCGAAGACCTCCGCCGGGTCTCGCGCCGCGCGGCGGGCGCCGAGGTCGTCGAGGGCCGGGAGGGTGAGGTCGAGCGCGCGAAAGCGCAGCTCGGCGGCGTGGGGGAAGCGCGCGCGGAGGCGCTCCATGGCCTGCAGCGGGGGAGGGTGATCGGTGATCTCGGCCGAGACGAAGCAGCCCTCGAAGCGCGCGAGGTCGTCGCGGGTGAGCAGGGACTCGAGGTCGCCGGCGATGCGCGCGAGGTCGCGACGGGGCGGGAGCGGGCGGTGCTCCACACGGCGCAGCCCGGCGGCGTCGAGCTCCACGACGGTCATGCCCTTGTCGTGGTCGACCTCGTCGAAGGCGTACTTCAGGAGCGACCCCGCGTAGCGCACCGCGCCGTCGGCGGTGAGGGACTGCGGGCGATGCAGGTGGCCCAGGGCGGTGTACGCGAAGCCGTCGAAGTCTCTCGCCTGCGCCGCGCCGACGCCGCCGAGGTAGAGGCTGCGCTCGGAGCGGGGGCTCTCGTCGGGGCGTCGGTCGCCCTCGACGAAGGCGTGGCACAGCGCCACCGAGCGCGCGTCGGGACGCGCTTGCTGCAGCGCGCGGGCGTGGCGGAGCATCGCGCGCACGGTGTCGCGGTGCGTGACCGAGCTCGCCGGGTCGGCGTCGCCCGCGGCCACGAGCCACTCCCGGGCGGCCTCGGGCTCGACGTAGGGGAGGGGATACACGTCCACCGGACCATGGGCGTCGACGAATCGAACGGGTGCGGCTTCGGGGTCCATGCGGCCGCGAACGTGGAGGTTCTCCCGCCGGAACATCCACGCCCCAAAGCCGAGGTGATCGGCGCTGTCGTGGTTGCCCGCGATGGCCACCACGGGCAAGCCCAGCGACTCGTTGACCTCGCGCAGGAACCAGTCCAACAGGCGCACGGCCTCGCGCCCGGGGAGCGCGCGGTCGTAGAGGTCACCCGCGAGGAGCACGGCGTCGACGCCGTCGCGGCGCATCACGTCGAGGGCGAGGGCGAGGGCGTGGGCCTGGTCCTCCACCAGCGAATTCGCGTGAAAAACGCGACCGAGGTGCAGGTCCGCGAGGTGGGCGAGGCGCATGGGCGTCGTTGTACCGCAACTGGCTTCGTGCGACGCTTGTCAGCCGCGCGACGCGCGGAAGCCCACCATGAGCGACCCCACGCAGAACGACCTCACGGACGAGGAGAGAGCCGCCATCGACTCCCTCTGGGCCCGTCGCCTCACCTCGACGCACTACCAGCTCCTCGGGGTGCCCCGCGGCGCCGAGCGAAAGGTCATCCGCGACGCGTACTTCGCGCTCTCGCGGCGGTTTCACCCCGACGTCTTCTTCAAGCGCAACCTCGGCGAGTACCGCTCCCGCGTCGACGAGGTGTTTCGCATGCTCACCCGCGCGTACGACGTGCTGGGCAACGTGAAGCAGCGCGCGGGGTACGACCTCCACCTGGAGAGCCTCGAGTCGACGCCCCCGCCCGCGCCGTCCGACCGTCCGTCGGCGTCTCCGTCGGTCCCCGCGGCGCCGCCGGTGCCGCAGTTTGCCGCGAAGCCCACGGTGCCCGCGGCGGCCATGGGGGGGGCTGTCGTCCCGCCGCCACCGGCTCGGGTGCTGAGCGCGGCGACGGCCTCGCCGATGACCCAGACGGCGTCGCAGCCCATCGACCCCGCGGTGCGGCAGCGCGCGCTGGAGGGCATGCGGCGGCGTCTGAACTCGGTAGTCCCCGCGGCACCCAAGTCGAGCCCGACGTCGTCGCCGATGCCCCCCGCCCCCTCGGCGCCGCGCAGCGACGACCGCGAGGCGCGCCTCAGCCGTCTCCTCGGCGACGGCGAAGAGGCGCAGAAGCGAGGCGATTTCGAGAAGGCCCTGGAGCACTTCCGCAACGCGCTGGTGATCGCGAAGGACGACGAGTCGATCCAGAACCGCGCGAGCGCCGTCGACCAGCTGTTGAAGGCCCAGAAGACCAGCAGCTACATCGAGAAGGCCCGCGACGCGATGCGCGAGGGCAAGGCCGAGATCGCGGCGGCGATGTGGGAGAAGGCCTGGGAGGGGCGGCCCACCGACGCCGCGCTGCTGGTCAACGCCGCCGAGGTGCTCGCGAAGTGGGGCAACAACCGCGGCAAGGCGAAGGAGCTGGCGCAGCGGGCGCTCGCGGTGGACCCCAAGGCCGTGAAGGCCCACGTGGTGCTCGCGCAGGTGTTCACCGCCGGCGGCCTCAAGGCGAGCGCGAGGAGCGCCATCGACGCCATCACGCGCCTCGAGCCCGACAACCCGCTGCTCAAGGAGCTCCGTGAGAAGCTCGGCCCGCCCTCCCTCGCCGAACAGCTCGGCCTCCGCGGTCGCTGAGCCCGTGTCGCTCGATTTCGAGTCGCTCCTCGCGCGAATGATCGGCCTGCGGGCGTCGGACATGTTCCTCGCCGAGGGGCGCCTCGCGTCGTTTCGCGTCGACGGCGGGCTGGTCTCGCCCGACCCCGCGGCGCTCCCGCGGGAGGTGCTCCAGGGCTTCATGGACGCGGTGCTGCGCCCGGCGCAGCGCGAGCTCTTCGACCGCCTCGGCGACGTCGACGTGGGCATCTCGCGGCGCGATCACGGGCGCTTTCGCGTGCACTTCCACCTCCAGCGGGGCCTCCTCGGCGCGGTGGTGCGCAGCGTGCCCGGGGGGCAGCTGGAGTTCGACGCGCTGGGCCTCCCCGCGGTGGTGCAGCGCTTCGCCGACGCGCCCCGCGGGCTCGTGCTGGTCGTCGGGAGCACGGGCTCGGGCAAGAGCACCACCCTCGCGGCGATGATCCACCGGGTGAACAGCACCCAGAGCAAGCACATCGTCACGCTCGAAGACCCCATCGAGTTCGTGCACGAGGACCTCCGCGCGGTGGTCACCCAGCGCGAGGTGGGCACCGACACCCGGGACTTCTCCGTGGCCCTGCGGCACGTGGTGCGCGAGAGCCCCGACGTGATCCTCATCGGCGAGATGCGCGACGCCGAGACCATGAACGTCGCGCTGAGCGCGGCGATGACGGGTCACCTCGTGCTGTCCAGCCTGCACACCACCGACGCCGCGGGCACGCTGCAACGCATCCTTTCGTACTACCCCGAGCACGCGCGCCACCAGGTGTGCATGGACCTCTCGCTGTGCCTCCAGGGCGTCGTCGCGCAGCGGCTGGTGCCCCGGGCGAGCGGCGAGGGGCGCGTCGCCGCGGTCGAGGTGCTGGTCGCCTCTCCCGCGGTGCGGCGGCTCCTGCGCGACCAGCGCATCGACGAGGTCGAGGACCTCATGAGCACCGCGGGCGACGGGATGCAGACCTTCAACCGCGCGCTCGTCGGGCTCTACGAGAAGGGCATCGTGAGCCTCGAGGTGGGCGCGGCCTACGCCACCAACCCCGACGAGTTCCGGCTCAGCGCCCACGGCGTCGAGCGCGGGGTCTCGGCCTTCGTCGCCGACCAGGACGCGCTGCCCACCAACGGCGCGGTCGACATGCGCACGCTCCTCGCGATCGCGATGCGCTACGGCGCCAGCGACATTCACCTCGTGGTGAACGTGCCGCCGATCTTCCGCATCAACGGGCGGCTGCGGCGGCTGGAGACCGAGGCGCTCACCCCGGCCGACGTGCGGCGGATGCTTTTCTCGCTGCTCTCGCTCTCGCAGCGCGAGCGCTTCGAGCTCGAACG
This sequence comes from Polyangiales bacterium, assembly GCA_044376155.1. Taxonomy (GTDB): domain Bacteria; phylum Myxococcota_A; class Polyangia; order Polyangiales; genus JAWKRB01. The sequence goes on along the minus strand of JBILLI010000153.1, from coordinate 367 downwards.
CGAGCTCGACTTCGCGATCACCATCGCCGGGGGCCATCGCTTTCGCGTGAACGCGCACTACCAGCGCGGGAGCGTGGCGGTGGCGTTCCGGCTGATCCCCAACAGCATCCCCGAGATCGCGCGCCTGGGGCTGCCGCCCATCGTGTCGGAGCTGGCGTCGCGGCCGCAGGGGCTCGTGCTCGTGGTGGGCCCGACGGGCGCGGGCAAGAGCACCACCCTCGCGGCGATGATCGACCGGATCAACGCCAGCCGGTCGTGCCACATCATCACCGTCGAAGACCCCATCGAGTTCGTGCACCCCAACCGCAGCGCGACCATCGAGCAGCGCGAGGTCGGCGCCGACACGAAGAGCTTCGCCGCCGCGCTG
>JBILLI010001021.1:0-3489 GCA_044376155.1 Polyangiales bacterium | reverse complement strand
CGTACGCTGCGAGACAGCTCGGAGCGCATCGAGGAGCCGTTGAACGAGCGCGCGCATGGCCATCTCGGGGGGGTGGTCTGTGGACGGCAGCCCATTTCCGCAGCGAACTGACGGTCGCGGGCGAGTGGCAGTCGCGGGCCACGGGGGCTCTGCCCCCGAGCCCCCGGACGTGTGCAGGGCTCCCTCCTCGGGTACCCGATCTGTGGGTTGGTTTCGTGAGGATCGCGGCGCAGCAGTGGCGGCTGCGGCGAGTCGGTGATCGCGGGAACCGACTCCCGCGAGCCGTCAGCGGATCAGCGTCGTCGGTCGGTCTACCCGTCGTCGGTCGCCCTGCCGGCGGGGGCGTCACCCCAGCCGCCGCTGCTGCGCCGCGCGGCGTGGGTCATGGCGTGGTGGCGCGGCGCCCCTTGGCCCGCCAGGAGTCGCCCTCGATGTCCATCACGTGACAGCGCTCGTTGAAGCGGTCCACCAGCGGAACCAGGCACGTCGCGTTCGGGAACACCGTGGGCCACTGCTTGAAGGCGAGGTTGGTCGTCACGAGGGTGCTCCGTGCCGCCTCGTGGCGGCGTGAGATGATCGTGAAGAACAGGTCCGCGGCGCGCGGCTCGTAGGGCACGTACCCGATCTCGTCGATCGCGAGGAGTGCAGGCAGCGTGTACCGCTTCAGGCGACGCTCCAGCGCGGGCGTGGACTCCTGGCGCAGCAGATCCGCGAGCAGCGTCGAGAGCGTCGCGAAGCGCACCGTCAGGCCCTGCGCGAGCCCGGCCAGCGCGAGGTGTTGGGCGAGCGTCGTCTTGCCCGTACCGGGGCCGCCGCGCAGCAGCCCGTTCTCGCCCTTGCGGGCGAACTCCATCGTCCGCAGCGACTCGAAGAGCCCGCGGTCGATGGCGCGCGCGAAGGTCCAGTCGAACTGGTCCAGCGGCTTGGGCGTGCCGACCATCGCGACGCGGGTGCGTCGCGCGAGGTTGTTGGCGACGCGGGTGCGTCGCTCGGCGTCGAAGATGCGCTCCAGCGTCTGCGTCGGCGTCGCGCGGTCGCGGTGCAGGTCTCGCAGCAGCGTGCGCAGCGCCTCGGTCGAGAGGCGCAGACCCAGCGCGCGCAGGCGCTCGATGAGGTCCTTGTCGTCGTCATCGCGCATCGTAGACCCCGAGGTCGTGAGGGATCACGTCGGTGTCGCGCACGTGCGCCCCGAAGACCGGCGCGAGCTGCACCGGCCGTCGCTCCGCCGCGCGCAGTCGCTCGCAGATCGCGCTAAGCGCGCCGGGGTCCTGCACGTCGCGGGTGATGGCCTCGGTGACGGCGCTGCGCATCCACTCGGGGCCGTAGAGGTCCAGCGCGGCGATGGTGCGCGCGACAGCATTGCCGACGTTGCGCCCGGCGAGGACCCACCGCTCCAACAGCGCGTCCACGCCGGGGATCTCCGCCCGCAGGCGGTCGCGGCCCTTGAGATTTCGCGCGGCAGTGCGCTGCGCGATGAGCTCGGCGCGGTGGGCGCGCGCCTCGATCGTCTGCCGCCGCCCCCAGCACCGCGGGTGCTCGGCGACGACCTCGCTGCCGTCGAGCACGCGCACGCGAGCGTCGTCGGCCACGAGCGTGAGCCCCTTGCCCGCGAGGGCCGAGGGCACCGAATAGAGGTTGGTGTCGAAGTGCGCGAAGGCCGTGGCGTCGATCGCCACGGGGAGCGACTGCGTGGCCTCGGGCATCTCCGCGGGCAGCGGCAAGAGGCGCGCGCGCTCCTCCTCGAACATCGCGCCGACGGTGCGCTCGCCGTGACGCGCGTGCGGGCGCGCAGGCGCGATGTCGCGGAGGAATCCTTCGAGCTCGCGGTTGCCGTGCGCGGTGTCGCGGATCTCGCGTCCGGCGAGGAAGCGGTCGCGCAGGTAACGCACCGCGCGCTCGACGCGGCCCTTGTCGGTGGGCTTGCGCACGCGACACAGACGCGGCTCGGTCGAGAAGGCCCCTGCGAGCTCGGTGAGGTCGGGGTGCAGCCGCACGGCGTCGCCGTGGCGCGCGAGGATCACCGACCGCGCGTTGTCGAAGAGCCACTGCCGCGGGGAGCCTCCGAAGAAGGTGTGGGCGCGCACCAGGGAGCGTCGCAGTGACGGCGCGCCGAGGTCCCAGACACACTCCGCGAAGAGCATGCGCGACCAGGAGAGGACCATCACGAACATCCACAGGCCGCGGCGCCCGCCCTGGACCTCGCGCTGTCCGATGAAGGCCCAGTCGACCTGCGCCTGCTCGCCGGGGAAGGTCTCCAGGCGGAGGTAGGCGTTGGCCGCGCGCTTGGGTCGCACCCGCGCGACGTGCTCTCGCACGGTGCGCACGGAGCCCGCGTAGCCGCGCGCGGCGATCATGTCGAAGACCCGCGTGGCGCGCAGCGTGGGGTACTGCGTGAGGGTCTCTTGGATGAAGTCACGGTGCGCCGCGAGCAGCGGCGAGGCCTGCGGCGCGGGCACCACGCGCTTGTCCGAGAGGAGCCCCGCGACGCGCTTGACGACCTCGGGGTGGACGTCGACCTGCGTGGCGATGGTCCCGATGGGCCAGTGCTCGGCGAAGAAGAGCCGACGGATCTTGAGCGCGGTCTCGTCGTCGATGGTCATGCACGCCTCCAGGGCGAGGGCGCGTGGGGGTCATCCGTCGCGTGCGCGGGCGGGGCGGTGTTGCTGGAACCAGTAGGTCCCGACCACACCGCAGCGTCGGCACTGCGCCAGCGGGGTCGGGCGATGTCTCTGGGTCGACGGACTCTCATGGGTGGATGTCTCCGCAGGGGCCTCCGGTGCGGACACGCTGACCGCGACGGTCCCCGGCGCGCGCACGATGTCGGGGGGCGTATGCGGGCTGGAACCTTGATCCGTGACGTCCGTGGGGTGGTCGCGCCGACGCTGACGGTGCGCCCGCTGTCGGTCTCGCGCGTCGAGCTTTCCCTCCGGGGAGCCGCGGTGCCGCGCGTTGGCGGCGCGTCGGGTGCGTCGGTATCCCTCGCGTCGGCAGGGATCGCCGCAGTAGACGTGCCCGCGGTAGCAGGCCCGGCAGAGCGAGAAGAGGCCGTCGCAGGCGGCGCAGCGGATCATGAGCAGAGACAGGGGCGCGCGTCCGATCCGGGTCACGCGCAGGGGGCGTTGACGCGGCGGGAAGAGCGCGCGACGGTGTGCGCGAGTGTCCGTCTCGTCCGAGCGGACACAGGGGTCGACGGGTGGCTAGACCCGGCGGCCCCGCCTTGCCTGCGGTGACCTCGGGCGGAACATCTACCGCGGGCTCAAGGCGAACGGGCGATCCCCGTCGCCGCGCCCGCGACGGTCAGAACGACGCGGTTTTCAACGGCCGTCTATACGCCGGTGATGCGCGTGGTGTTGGCGGGGCTGATGCACCTGGGGAAGAGTTCCGCGCAGGTGAAGATGGCGGTCGACCTGGCCGTGCTCAAGGAGGCGCCGCAGGCCGAGCGCCGGGTGGCCTGGCTGGCGACATTCGCGCAGGTGGCGGCGCTGCTCG
>JBILLI010000807.1:0-3490 GCA_044376155.1 Polyangiales bacterium | reverse complement strand
CGACGCGCGAGCAGTGGACGCTGACGGGCGAGGTCTTCGCGGTGTGCGCGCGCGACGGGTGGACCTGCGCGCTCGCCCGCGTCGAGGGCGGGGTCGCGGCGACGCTGTACAACCCCCGCAACACGCCGTGCGTGCGGGTGCTGCTGCGACGCGCGACGCGGGCGGTGGCCCGGCTGCAAGGGGGGTGGTGGCTGCTCGCCGACGACCTCGGGCGGGTGCGCGTGCTGGACCTGGGTCACGGCGCCACGGCGCTGGACCTTCGGGTGTGATTGACGCAGCGCAGGATTGCGCCGCGCGTGGGGGGGCGGTGTAGGGTGCTGCGCATGGGACGTACACCGCTGTTCAGCGCGCTGCAGCGCGCGATGGGGCTGGCCGAGGTCGCGGAGGCGCAGGGGCTCTCCACCGCAGAGACGGTGGAGCGAGACGCCGAGGCGCGGTTCACGCGGCGGCAGATGCTCGCGGCGGTGAGCGCGGCGGGGGCCGCGGGGGCGCTGCAGGGGTGCGCGCCGGAGTCGGTGACCGAGGCGGCGGTCAGCGAGGCGCGGGCGTCGACGCGGGTGGTGGTGGTGGGCGCGGGGCTCGCGGGGCTCACGGCGGCGTTTCGGCTGACGCAGCGGGGGTTCTCTCCCGTGGTCTACGACGCCAACGACCGCGCGGGGGGGCGGTGCTTCTCGCTGCGCGGGCGCTTCGCGACGAAGTGTGAGCTCGGCGGAGAGGTCATCGACACGGGGCACGGGACGATTCAAGCGCTGGCGACGGAGCTCGGGCTCACCCTGCTCGATCAGACCGGCGCCACCGCGTCGCTGGAGCAGGACCGCTACGACCTCCTGGGGCAGCGCTGGTCCCTCGCGCAGGTGGTGGAGGCGTTCCGTCCCGTGGCGTCGGTGCTGCGCGAAGACTTTCGCGCCCAGGGCTCGTCGCGCTACGCGACCTACAACGACTTCACCCCCGCGTCGCAGGCGCTGGACCGCCTCTCGATCGAGGCGTGGATGGACCGCATCGGGCTCCAGGGCTTTCTGCGCACGCTCTTCGACGTCGCCTACACCAGCGAGTACGGCCGCGAGGTCGGGGAGCAGAGCTACCTGAACCTGCTCTACCTCATCGGCCGCCGCGCGGAGCCGTTTCAGATCTTCGGCGAGAGCGACGAGCGCTACACCCTCGCCGAGGGCAACGACGCGCTGGTGAGCGGGATGGCCGCGGCCCTGCGGTCACCCGTGCGCCTCGGCCACGCGCTGGAGTCGGTGCGCGCCCGCGCCGACGGCACGCTGCTCACGACCTTTCGCCACAACGGACGCAGCGTCGAGGCCGTGGCCGACAAGCTCGTGCTCGCGCTGCCGTTCAACCAGCTCCGTCGCTGCGAGCTGCGGGTGAGCCTGCCCGCGGCCAAGCTCCGGTCGATCCAGACGCTGCCCTACGGCACCAACGCCAAGGTGATGGTGGGGATGCGCGCGCGGCCCTGGGCCCTCGCGGGCGCGGCGGGCACGAGCTTTCACGACCGGGTCTTTCACGAGTCGTGGGACAGCTCACGGGGGTATCCGACCGCGGGCGCGGTGGTCACGTCGTTCACCGGCGGCCGCTTCGGCGTCGCGGCGGGCGAGGGCACCCCCCACGCGCAGGGCGCGCGCTTCGTGCGGGAGCTCGACCGGGTGTTCCCGGGCGCGAGCGCGGCCTACACGGGTGACGCGGTGCGCTTCCACTGGCCGTCTGCGCGCTGGTTCGACGGCTCCTACGGCTGCTACGAGCCCGGCGCGTACACGTCGTATGTGGGCAGCGAGGCCGAGGCCGTGGGCAACGTGCACTTCTGCGGCGAGCACACCAGCACCGAGGCCCAGGGCTACCTTGAGGGCGCGGTGGAGTCGGGCGAGCGCGTCGCGCGGGAGATCCGCCGGGCGGTGTAGGACGAGCGTCTCGCGCAGGCCGTGGGCGTCGCGGATCTGGGCCGACCGCTCAGTCTCGCCGCAGTCGCCGCGCGAGGGCCGCGTCGAGCGAGAGCGATCCGGGGCCCGCGAGGATCAGCAACACCGCCGTCACCAGGTACCCCAGGGCGGGTTCGTACGAGCCCCCACGACCCACGAAGGGGTCACCCCGCGAGGCGTGCACCCACGTCGCGTAGGCCATGGTGCACGCGACCCCGAGCGCCGCGAGGGGCGTGAGCAGGCCGAGGATCAGCGCGAGCCCCCCGAGGTACTCCGACACCGCCGCGAGCGCCTGGAGGATCCCCGCGGGCTTGTCAGGGCCGTCGCCCATCCAGTGCATCGGGTTGGTGATCTTGTGCGCGCCGTGCTGCATGAGCGCCGCGCCGGCGTAGACCCGCAGGAGCAACAGCCCCACCGCCGCGCGGCCGGTGAGCGGCGCGGGGAGCGCGAGGTCGAGGAGCTTCTTGGTGTTCATCGCGGGCGCGCGGGAGGGTAGCACCGCCCGCGGTGAGGAGCGCTCAGCGCGGGGGCTCGCACTGGGGCGGCACGGGGTCGACCGAGATCCGCGCGCGGTCGAGACCCAGGGCGCGCAGCGCGTCGATGGCGACCTGCAAGCTCTGCGCGGAGGGGCAGTAGGCGCGGCTGTCGCGGTCGACCATGGCGCCCGTCACCGTGCGATCGACGTGCTTCACGATGATGTACCCCGCCGTGCGCACGGGCGCGCCGTCGACCAGCACCGGGTGCACGTACTCATTGTTCGCGGCGCTCGCCGGGAGGGGCGCGACCCGGAGCTGTCCGTCTTCGGGGATGGCGAAGCGGTAGCGCTCCCCCACCTGCAGCGCCGAGAGGTCTTGCAGCGCGCGCACGCGGATCACCCGGGCGATGTCTCCGCCGGTGGCGCGCAGGCGCTCGCGCAGGGGGGCGAGGTCCTTGCGGTTGGTGAAGCGCTCGGGGCCTCGGGAGCACGCGAGCAGGGAGAGACTTAGACAGAGGGTCGCGACGCGCAGCGCCATGACTCGTGTGTGGGGCGCGCGCGTGGGGATGTCCAGTGTCGGTCGGGGCCGACGCCGAGGGGATTCAGCGGCGGTAGCGGTCGACCAGATCGCCGCGGCCGTACCGATCGAGGCGCCAGGTCTCCAGGGGGGAGACGTCCAGCGCGAAGGTCACGTCGCTGCCCTCGGGGGTGGGCTCGACTTCGGTCTCTTCCACCAGGGTCCAGGTCTGATCGAAGCGGGACCAGGTGCGTACAAACTGCAGCCGCCCTTGCGGGTCGTAGTGGTAGCGGGTGGCGACCTCGCCGTCGGAGACCTCCTGCACCGCGCCGCGGGGGTCGTAGCGAAACACCCGCTCCGTGCGGGTTGGGCCGTTCACGAAGAGCTCCCGGTCGAGTTGTCCGCCGGGGAGGGGGAAGAAGGTCCGTCGCCCGCCGCTGACGAAGGTGTCGGTCGGCCGCGTGCGCTGGATGCGCGTGAACCCCGTGAGCCGCCCGGTGGGGTCGTACTCGAAGGCGTTCTCCCACATGCGCACGGAGGCGCCGCCCACCGTGGGGGCTTCGAAGTAGCGCTGCCAGCCAG
>JBILLI010000806.1:0-3499 GCA_044376155.1 Polyangiales bacterium | reverse complement strand
GTGTACGCGCTCACGAGGTGGTGCGCGAGGGCGAGGGCGGTGATCTCCGCGCGCGACGCATCCGGGGTCTGTTGGTAGTGCGCGGTGCGTTCGAGATCCCCGAGGGTCTCGCGCGCCCACACGCTCGACAGGGCGGCGTTCCCCGGTTCCACCGCGGGGAGCTGCACGGGCACCTGCTGGGAGAAGTCCCGTCCCGCGATGCGTCCGCGCACGGTGATGACCCGCGGGCCCACGGCGGTGAAGCGCGCGAGGGCGCTCACCGGTTGCAGCCCCGAGAGGTCGGGCAGCGGGTTGGGCAGCGCGTCGCGCACGCCGTCGCCCCAGTCGATGGCGAGGTCGGTGATCCAGGGCTGACCGATGCGCTGGTAGAAGCGCTCGACCATGGCGTCGGGGTCCTCGTCGGGGCGGAGGTACTCGGCGACGCCGCGTCCGGCCTGGGCGACCTCGTCGAGGAGGTAGCGGTTCACCGCGGCGCCCACCCCAAAGGAGAAGATCCGCGCCTGGCCGATCTCGCGATGGGTGAGGGCCATGACCTCGGCCTCGTTGCCGATGTACCCGTCGGTCATGAAGACCACGGTGCGCAGGCGCATGGCATCGCCCGGGAGCGACAGCGCGGCGTGAATGCCATCGAGCTGGTTGGTCCCGCCGCTGGCCTGGAGGTGTTCGAGGTAGGCGAGGGCGCGCGACACGTTGGCGGGGGTGTTGGGCAGCGGGCGCGATGAGAACGCCGAGGCGGTGTCGGCGAAGTCGATGACGGTGAAGGTGTCGTGAGGGGCCATCGCCTGCAGCGCGCGGCGAATGGCGCGCTTCACCGCGTCGAGGGGCCCGCCCTGCATGGAGCCCGAGGTGTCGAGCAAGAAGACCAGCTCCCGCGGCGCGACCTCGGTGGCGGGGACCTCGGTGCGGGCCTCGAGGGTGAGCGAGAGGTACCCGGGATCGTTCGCGCTCGTACGATGGGTGAGCACCCGCGCGCCGAGGGTCGCGGCGGCGGTGCGCCAGCGGAGCACGAAGTCGCGGTTGGGGATCTCGTCCTTGTCGCGCAGGGCCACGGTGATGCGCGCGGGGTCGGCGGCGCTGACGGAGATTTCGTGGGAGGGCGACGAGACCTCGCGCAGGGCATCGCCGGCGTTGAGGTTCGCCGTGAGGGTGATGGCGTGACCCGAGCGCGTGCCGGGCAGAACGTACCCGGGAGAGATCCGCGACGCGTCGGTCACGCGGGTGGTGTCGGGGTGCGCGCCCGTGCCCGTCTGCGGTCCCGGGAGGGGGTCACCCGGGATGTACCGCGGGCCCACCACCATGGGGAACGCGAGCTCCCACGCGCCGTGGTCGTAGCGGGCGCGGCCGAAGAAGTGCGTGGTGACCAGGATGTCTCCGCCCGCGGTGAGGTTCGCCACGCGCATGGTGAAGATGTTGGGGCGTTCCTGTTCGAGCAGGGCGGTGCGCTGGCCCTGGGCGCGGGCGGCGTCGTAGGTCTCGCGGGCTTCCTCGCGGCGCGCGATGGCCGCGCGAATCTCGCGCTCGCCGATGCGCATGGACATGGCATCGATGGCCGCGTCGACGGGCAGCGGGAACACGTACACGGCCTCGATGGGCTGCGAGAACCCGTTGCGAAACCGCTGGGTGACGGTGACCCCGGTGATCCCGTCGGCGACGTCCATGCGCACGTCGGTGTGGATCAGCGGGAGGTTGCCGAGGGGGCTCCCGTGCGCGTCGGTGGCGCGCAGCGCGCCTTCGGCGAAGCACACAGACGGAAGACACACGAGTGCGACGAGCAGCGCGATGAGACGGCTCACGGGGATGCAACCTCCGATTTGGGGGAACGAGCGGGCTGCTCGGAGTGACAGCGCGCGGGGGCGAAAGGTTCCCGCGAGGAGGGCTACGCGCTCGGCGCGAAGCGGTAGGGCACCACCACCGTGGCCGCGCCGCCCGTGGGCCGCGGAAAGCGCACCGCGCGGAACACCCCCTCGATGCAGCGCGCGGTCCCGCGCAGAGACCCCTCCTCGGTGCGGCCTCCCGTCTCTGAGACCGTGCCGTCTTCTTCGACCCGCACGCGCACCTCGAGCTCGCCCCGCGCCGTGGGGTCACGCGCCACCGCGCGGTCGTAGCATCGCTGCACCGCGTCGCTCGCGCCCGCCACCACCGCGCGCACCGCGGTCGGGTCGAGCCGCCCGTGGGTGGCCGGACGCAGCACCACCGCCCCCGCGTCGCGCACCCCGGCGTCGCGGGGCCGGCGTCGGGGCTGCGCCCAGGCGAGCTCACACCCCGCGCACAACACCAGCAGCGCGAGGGGCCTCACGTCACCTTCGAGAACGCGAAGCCCTCATCGCCGACGTCGACCCGCACGGTGTCGTTGGGCTTATAGCCTCCGCGCAGGAGCTCTTCTGACAACGGATCCTGCAGCTGCTTCAGGATCACCCGCTTGAGGGGACGCGCGCCGTACGCGGGCTCGTAGCCGAGGTCGGTGAGCAGGTCCTTGGCGGCGTCGGTGACGTCGAGCTTCACGCGGTTCTCGCGCAGCAGGCGCGACAGCCGCCGGAGCTGGATGTCGGTGATCCCCCGCAGGGCCTCGCGCGAGAGGCGATTGAAGATGCACACGTCATCGATGCGGTTGAGGAACTCCGGGCGAAACGCCTTCTTGAGCTCCTCTTGAATCTCCTCGCGGAGCTGCTCATCGCTGGCCCCGTGCTCGGTCGACTCGAGGATCCGCATCGCGCCGATGTTGCTCGTGAGCACGATGACGGTGTTCGAGAAGTTCGCCATCTGCCCGCGGTTGTCGCTGAGCCGCCCGTCGTCCAACACCTGGAGCAGAATGTTGAAGGTGTCGGGGTGGGCCTTCTCGACCTCATCGAACAGCACCACGGAGAAGGGCCGCCGGCGGATCGCCTCGGTGAGCATCCCCCCGCTCTCGCTGTCGACGTAGCCCGTGGGCGACCCGATGAGCCGCCACACCGAGCCCTTCTCCATGAACTCGCTCATGTCGAGGCGCACCAGCGCGTTCTCGTCATCGAACAAGAACTCCGCGAGGGCCTTGGCGAGCTCGGTCTTTCCGACACCCGTGGGCCCGAGGCACAAGAAGCTCCCGATGGGGCGCCCCGGGTCACGCAGCCCCACGCGGCTCCGGCGAATGGCCTTCGCCATGAGGTTCACCGCGCTGTCTTGACCCACCACCCGGTGGCGCAGCTGGTCCTCCATCGTGAGCAGCTTCTCGGTCTCGCTCGCGAGGATCTTGCTCACGGGAATCCCCGTCCATTGTTCGATGACGCCGCCCACCCCCTCCTCGGTGACCGACATCTTCAGCAGCAGGGGCTCCTCTCGCGCGAGGGCCGCCTCGGCGTCGGCGAGGACGCGCTCGGCCTCGGGGATCTCGTGGTTCGCCAGCTTCGACGCCTTGGCCGTCTCGCCCAGCGACGCCGACTTGTCTCGCTCCGCGCGCAGCTCAAGAATCCTCGCCCGCGCCGCGCGAAACGCGCCGATGACGGTGCGCTGCCGCTCCCATCGG
>JBILLI010000152.1:0-12809 GCA_044376155.1 Polyangiales bacterium | reverse complement strand
CGCGCACCCCCGGTCGCAGCGCGCGCGACCTCCGCGCGTGTGGTGCGCAGCGCGACGCCCGCGGTGCCCAGGGTGAACCCTCCGCAGGCAACGCCGCCCGTGGTGACGCCCGTGGTGACGCCCGTGGTGACGCCCGTGGTGGCCGCGCCGACGCTTCCCGCCGAGGCGCGCACGCCCCTCCGTCGCGCGCGGCCCGGGTCGGAGACCGAAGGCTCGCTGCGCGCGGAGAGCGAGCTCATCGCCGCGGCACACCGCGCGCTCCTGCGCGGGGACGCGGCCGCCGCCCTGGCGCGCATCGCGGAGTACGACGCCCGCTTCCCCCGCGGCACCCTGCGCGAGGAGCGGGACCTCGAGCGCGTGCTCGCCCTCTGCGCCGCGGGTCGTCGAGACGAGTCTCGCGCGGCGGCGCGGCGCTTCTTGCGGTCCTTCCCCGACTCCCCGTCCGCGGGGCGGGCCGCGTCGGCGTGCGCCGAGACGATTCCGTCACGGACCGAGGACGCGCCGGGCACAGAGCCCGCGACGACCGCTCCCGCGGCGTCGAGGCGATCGGAGTGAGCGTGCATCGCGTGGCGGTCTGGATGTTGGTCGTTGCGCTTCCCGCCTGCGGAGACGGCGACGTGCTCATCGGCGCGCACGCGATCGACGCGGCCCGCCCCGCGACCGACGCCCCCGCCGCGACCGACGCCCCCACCGTGACCGACGCACCCGCCGCGACCGACGTCCCCCCGCTGCCGCAGGCGTGCATGACGAACCCGGACTGCGTCGGGCAGTGCCCGCGCGTGAGCCGCGGGTGCGTCTGCGCGCCGACCATGATGGGCCTGCGCTGCGTGCCGACGTGCGCGGTCACCCCCGAGTGCCCGCCCGCGCCCAACGGGATGATGCTGTTCTGCCGAATGGGCCTCTGTGTGCCTTGAGAGGATCCGCGCTTGTCTTCACCGCGAGAGGTTTTCACCATGAATGAACCGAAGGGCACCGTCTCTCTCCGTCACGTCGTCGCATGCGTCGCCGCGTCGCTGGCCGCCTGCGGGGGTGACCCTGCTCCGTCGCTCCCCGGGGCCGACGCCGCCGTCTCCGACATCGCGCTCGCGACCGACAGCACGCTCGCGACCGACAGCACGCTCGCGACCGACAGCACGCTCACGCCGACAGACGCCGCGCTGCCGCCCCCCACCGACGGCGCCACGCCCGCGCCCGATGTCGTGACGCCGATGCCCGATGTCACGGCGCCCCCGCCCGATGCCCCGGCGCCTACGCCCGATGCCCCGGCGCCCCCGCGAGATGTCCCGACGTCGACGGATGCGTCGTGCGGCAATGTCGGCACGCCGACCACGGCGACCCCGATGCCGACGATGAGCGCGACCAGCAACTTCAACGTGCAGCCCAACGCGTGCACGCGCACCGCCCTCGCCCTGCAGTGCGAGCTCGGCGTCGCCCACAGCGTGCAGATCACGGTCGAGGGGAACGTCCGTCGCATCCGGGCGAACGGCGTGCCCAACCACGACGTGGGCGCCTTTCCGAACCCGGGCAACCCCAACGCGATCTCGGCGCAGACCTACAACTATACGGTGCCGGTCACGCCTGCGGGCGCGGGCGCGCAGGCGCAGGTCTTCGGCATCGCGCTGAGCGGTGTGGTGCTCGACCCCGGCACCGCGGAGGTCTGGAACAACAGCATGAACTGGCGCTACGACGCCATGCGCTACGCCACCGCGCCCTCGTACTTCAGCGGCACCGGGGCCACCGACACCACCCGGCACCCGACCTCGCTGGGCGTCGACTGCAACTTCGCGCACGTGCAGCCCAACGGCGCGTACCACTACCACGGCATCCCCAACGGGATGCTCCCCGCGACCCCGGCGCTCACCTTCGTGGGCTGGGCCGGCGACGGCTACCCCATCTTCGGCCGCTGGGACTTCGAGAGCACCACCAGCGGCAACGGGTCCCTGCGCGAGATGCGCGCGAGCTACCGGCTGCGCACGGGCACCCGCCCGTCGGGCACCGCGGGCCCCGGCGGTGCCTACGACGGCACCTTCGTGCAGGACTGGGAGTACGCCGCGGGCCTCGGCGACCTCGACGAGTGCAACGGCCGCACGAGCGCGGTGGTGCTCGACGGCCGCGTCGTCACGACCTACCACTACGTGCTGACCAACACGTACCCGTACATCCCGCGGTGCTTCCACGCGACGCCCGACGCCTCCTTCGCGCGCGGGATGATGATGGCCACGGGCGACGCGGGCGTGATGCCCATGGGCGACGCGGGCGTGATGCCCATGGGCGACGCGGGCATGACGGGCCCCCGCGCCTGCACCAACGCCACGGAGTGCACCGGCGCCTGCGCGCCCGGCGCCCGCGGCTGCACCTGCGCCACGACCCCGATGGGCATGCGCTGCGTGCCGACCTGCACCTCGAGCACCGACTGCGGTCCCGGGCCCATGGGCATGACCCTCATGTGCCGCGCCGGCGTCTGTCTTCCCTGAGCATCAATACACGAAGCCGCTGTCGCCGATGAACTCCCGCAGGATGGAGGTCGGCGGCACGTGCGCGGCGTCGATGGCGACGAAGCGGTCGATGAGACGTCGCAGACGGAACGCCGTGGGGTACGCCGGGGAGCTCGCGGGCACCTCGAGGAGGTAGCGCTCGGCGTAGACCTTCAGCACCGACGGCTCGTAGATCAGCGAGGTGTCGAAGACCTCGTCGGCCTGCGCGAGGAAGGGGAAGATGTGCCGGCGCTCGCCGTCGCGCACCGAGGGCCAGCGCAGGATCGTCGCCGCGGCGTCGTGGTTGCGCCCGTGGCGGTCGCGCACGATGCGGCGGAGCAGACGGAGGTCCGAGGGGTCGAGGCGCGCGAGGCGGTCGAAGGGCAGCGAGGTCATGGGCATGATGAACACCCGCAGCGCGGCGTCTTCGGCCCCGGTGCCCGCGAGGAGCCGGGGGTTGAGCCCGTGGATCCCTTCGAGGATGAGCACGTCGCGGGGCCCCAACGCGGCCTCGGGGCCGCCCTCGGGGTGGCTCCTGCCCTCGCGAAAATCGTAGCGCGCGGTGCGCACGCGCTCGCCCCGCACGACCCGCGCGAGGTGGCGCCCGAGGAGCGCGAGGTCGATGGCCTCCAGGGCCTCGAAGTCATACTCGCCCTGCGCGTCGCGCGGGGTGCGCACGCGGTCGACGTAGTAGTCGTCGAGGGAGATCCCCACGGGGTTGATCCCCATGACCTGGAGCTGCACCGAGAGCCGCTTGAGGAAGGTGGTCTTGCCCGACGACGAGGGCCCCGACACGCACACCACCCGGGTGCGCGGGAGCCTCGCGGCGAGAGCGTCGGCGAGGTGGCCGATGCGCTTCTCGTGAAAGCCCTCGGCCACGCGCACGAGGCTCGGCACGCGGCCCGTGACGCACGCGGTGTTGAAGTCTCCGGCCGAGGCGACGCCCAGGGAGTCGAGCCAGCGCTCGTGCTCCCGCGCCATCGCGTCGGAGGGCACGCCGCGGGGAGGCTCCGCGGGCTCGTCGCCGCGCCGCAGGGTGAGCGCGCCGTTCGCGGCGGTGACGTGGAGCCCCTGGAGCATCCCCGTGCGGGGCACCAGCGGGCCGTGCCGCGGGCTGTAGAGCGCGCCGCACGAGACCAGGGTCACCGTGGCCTCCCGCGACGCGCGGAGCTGCGCCACCGCGTCACACCAGCCCTGACGGGCGAGGTGGTCCACGGCCTCGTCGAGGGCCCAGATCTCTTCGCGCACGGGGACATCGGCGTCGATGAGGGCGCGCAGGGCCGCGGTGATCTCCGCGGCGACGTCGGCGAGGAGCGCGTCGGTGAGGTGGAGCCCTTCGAGGTCCACGCGCTGCGCCCCGTGGAGCGCGGGGGCCAGGCGCGCGGCGCACTCGGGGAGCACCCGCGCGATGGCCTCCAGCACCAGCAGCCCGGCGCTCTCGTCGAGCACGCGCTGCCCCTCCCAGTGGTCCTCGGTGAGGGCGCGGACCTCGGCGTCGGAGGTGAGCGGCGTGACGAGCGACACCGGGCGATGGTCGAGCAGCGCGGCCACCACCCGCGCGCCCTGCACGTGCGTCGGGAACACCTCGGCGAGGGCCGTGCCCGTGCGCACCGCGCGCTCCCCGTCGGCGCCGCGCACGCGCACCTCGATGCGCCGCGGCAGGGTGCGCTCGCGGAGCAGCGCGCCGAGGTTGTCGGTGACGGCCGTGAGCTCGGCGCCGAGAGTGTCGACCACGCCGCGCAGCAGGGCCACGGCGAGGGCGGGCTCGTCGCGCACCAGGGACTCGAAGCGCTCGGGGCGGAGTCGTCCGAGGGTGAGCGGGGTGAGCGCGACGACGCTCGCCGCGCGGGGCGCGCCGGTGACCAGGGCGAGCTCGCCGAAGTGCGCGCCGGGGCCCAGCGTGCCCACCTCGAGGCCCTTGCGCGACACCCGCGCCTCGCCGCGCACCACGAGGTAGAGGTCCCGGCCGGTGTCGCCCTCGCGGACCACCACCGCGCCCGGCGCGTGGGTCTCTTCGTCGAGGTGCGGGAGCAGGCGTGCGAGGCCGTCGTCGCCGAGCCGGGCGACGAGCGGCGAGGCCGCGGGGGCGAGGTCGTTCATCGGCGCACCCGGTGGGGAGAGCGGTGGGAAGCGGGGATCAGCCGCCGACGGGCGCGGCTTCGAACTCGCGCACGGCGTTGATCTTGTTGAAGACCAGTTGAAACACCGCGAGGCTGCGCGTGGCGACGCGCGGGGCGGAGTCGGTCAGCGGCGCCCACACGAACTCGGCGAACACCCGGTCAGACTCGGCGTGGAGCGTGAGTTCGGTGACCATGTGTCCGTCGGGGTGCGCGAGGGCGAGGAGCTGCAGAAAGCGCCCGATGCCCGCGCGGCCGAAGAAGCGCCCGGCGAAGGGGCCGCCCGCGGGCGTGTCCCAGGTGGCGTGCTCGTCGAAGGACGCCAGCGCCGCGTCGCGGTCGCGCTGCTCGAGGCTCGTGAAGAAGCCTTGGACCACCTGAAAATTGTCCTGGGAGCGTTGCATCGAGGGCCTCCGTGGGGGTGTTGGGAGGGAGCTACGCAAGCCCCGGGCCGCGCGCGCGGTGCCGCGACGTTCGACGCGTCCGGCGCACGGGGTGCCCGCGCCGCACGCACCGCGCAGCACGATCGCCTCACCCCACGGTCACGCCACGCCGCGGGCCGACGAGGTGAGCCGCGCGCGGCGTGCGTGCAGCGCCATGGCGGCGTCGCCGAGCACCGCCCAGAGCCCCTCCAGGCTGTTGGGATCGAGACGGAACGTGAGCGGACCGACGTGGATCGAGACGCAGTCGCAGTCGAGGCAGCGCTGCACCTGCGCGACCCCATTGCTCGCGAGCACTTCGTGACGACAGACCTTGGGAGACACCATGCGAACGACCTCCAGCCGTGGGTGCCGTGCAGTCCAGCACACACGATATTGACACGCAATCTCATTTTCACTAGATCCCAGGTCATCGCCTGGCGACGTGGAGGTCGCCGGGTGTTGGAGGGTTCATGTCTCGGTTCACGGGTCCGCGGTTGAAGAAGGTTCGCGCGCTGGGGGTCTCGCTGCCAGGGCTCACGCGCAAGGTGTCGGAGCGTCGGCCGTACCCGCCCGGGCAGCACGGTCAGGCGCGGCGCAAGCTCTCGGACTACGCGGTGCGCCTGCGCGAGAAGCAGAAGCTGCGCTTCAACTACGGGCTCACCGAGCGGCAGCTGCGCCTCCTCGTGGACGAGGCGCGGCACCTCCCCGGGGTGACCGGCGATGTCATCCTGGAGCTGCTTGAGCGTCGGCTCGACAACGTCGTCTGGCGCGCGGGCTTCGCGGCGACCATCCCCGCGGCGCGGCAGCTGGTGAGCCACGGGCACGTGCGGGTCAACGGACGGCGCCTGGACATCCCGTCGGCGCGGCTCTCGCCGGGTGATGCCGTGACCCTGCGCGCGGGCGCCTTCGAGAACCTCCACGTGCGCGACTGCCTCGCGGCCGCAGTGTCCGTGCGACCGGCGTGGCTCACCTGGGACGAGGCCACCCGCGCCGCGACGATGCGCGCCCTCCCCGACCCCGCCTCGGTGCTCCTGGAGGTGAACCCCCAGCACGTCGTGGAGTTCTACGCGCGCAGTCTCTGACGCGCCCGTGCGGCGTGCGAGCCGTATTTGCCAGGTTCGAGCCGAAGGCGGATCGTCGGCCGATGAGACGGAAAATTCTCGCTCCTCTTCTGCTTGCCGCCTTCGTCGCGGGCTGCGGCGCAACAGCCTTGCGCATCCCCGAACCGGGAGACAGCGGCGCCGACGCGGCGACCGCGCAGGACGTCGCGCAGGTCGTCGACAGCGGCGCGCCGGGCACCGACGTGGTGATCCCGCCGCCCTTCGACAGCGGCGTGCCGGGCACCGACGTGGTGATCCCGCCGCCCTTCGACGCGGGCGGGCCCAACATTGACGTCGTAATCCCGCCGCCCTTCGACGCGGGCGGGCCCAACATCGACGTCCCCGTGGATCCCCCCGTGGACGCCGGGCCCGTGTGCAACGGCGTGGGCCAGCGGCTCTGCGGCGCGGCCTGCGTCGACGTGCGCAGCGACGTCGCCAACTGCGGCGCCTGCGGCACCCGCTGCACCGCGGGTCAGGTGTGCTCCTCGGGCCGCTGCGAGACGAGCTGCACGGGCTCGCTCACCGCCTGCGGCTCCGCGTGCGTCGACCTCCGCAGCGACACGGCCAACTGCGGCGCCTGCGGCACCCGCTGCGGCGGCGGGCAGCTCTGCGCGGCGGGCGCGTGCGCGTGCCCCGACGGCCAGACCCTCTGCAACGGCGCGTGCGTCGCCCTCGCCACCGACGGCCGCAACTGCGGCGCCTGCGGCCGCGCCTGCACCACCGGCCAGGTCTGCACCGCGGGCACCTGCCGCACCACCTGCACCGCGGGGCTCACGGCCTGCGGCACCTCCTGCGTGAACCTCCGCAGCGACAGCACCAACTGCGGCGCCTGCGGCACCCGCTGCAACTCGGGCTCGTCGTGCGTCAACGGCGCGTGCCTCTGCCCCGCGGGGCAGACCGGCTGCAGCGGCGTGTGCATCGACACCGGCAGCGACCCCCGCAACTGCGGCGCCTGCGGGCGCATGTGCGCGGCGGGCCAGGTGTGCGCCAACGGCGGCTGCCAGATCTCGTGCCCCCCGGGCACCGCGCGCTGCGGCTCCTCGTGCGTGAGCACCGCGAGCGACGCCAACAACTGCGGCGCCTGCGGCGTCACCTGCACCGGCGGGACCACCTGTCAGCAGGGCCTCTGCCGCTGCCCCGCGGCCACCGGCGGCGGCGGCCCGGGCGGCGGCGGCACCCCGCAGGTGCTCTGCGGCGGCGTCTGCGTGAACCTCACCACCAGCACCACGAACTGCGGCGCCTGCGGCGTCGCGTGCGGCGCCGGGCAGGTCTGCACCTTCGGCCGCTGCTTCACCCAGTGCGCCATGGGGCAGACCAACTGCAGCGGCACCTGCGCGAACCTCTTCGGCGACGTGAACAACTGCGGCGCCTGCGGGCGCGTGTGCGCCGCGGGGCAGCAGTGCCAGCGCGGCACCTGCGCGTGCCCCATGGGATTCGGCAACACCACCTGCAGCGGGCAGTGCGTGAACCTCGGCACCGACCGCAACAACTGCGGCGCCTGCGGCCGCGCCTGCCCCGCCGGGCAGCAGTGCGTGCAGGGCACCTGCGGGTGCTCCGCGGGCCTCACGCCGTGCACCTCGGGGTGCACCAACCCCCTCGATGATCCGGGCAACTGCGGCGCCTGCGGCAACGCCTGCGCCACGGGGCAGCTCTGCGTGCTCGGCCGCTGCACCACGCGCTGCCCCGAGGGCATCGCCACCTGCGACGGCACCTGCGCCAACACCCAGATCGACCCGCGCAACTGCGGCGCCTGCGGCACCGCCTGCTTCGGCGGATCGTACTGCGCCGCAGGGCGTTGCGCGTGCGCCGGGGGGCTCACCTACTGCAACGGCGCGTGCGTCAACACCCAGTTCGCGCCCAACAACTGCGGCGCCTGCGGCACCGTCTGCAGCGGCGGGCAGTTCTGCCAGAACGGCGCCTGCACCTGCCCCATGGGCACCACCCGCTGCGGCGGCGTGTGCACGATCCTCCAGGCCGACCGCGCCAACTGCGGCGCCTGCGGGCGGCAGTGCACCGGCATGCAGCGCTGCGTGATGGGCACCTGCCAGTGACCCTCCCCGGGGCGGCGGGGGGTGTGCTACCCCTCATCGCCCCGCCGTGATCCCTTCCGCGCCGCGCGAAGAGCGCTTCCCCTGGATGTCGATCTCCAACGCGGCGCTGGCGATGGCCGCGCTGCTCGCGGGCATGGCCCTCACCCGCTGGCGCAGCTACCACAACGAGACCTTCGACCTCGCGTTCTACGCCCGCCTCGTCTGGGGCGCCGGGCACTGGGACCTCTTCAACCCCCTGGTGAACACCGACCTCTGGGGGCTGCATTTCTCCCTCGTGCTGCTCCCCCTCGGGCTGCTCGGGCGGTGGCTCCCGGTGGTCCCGATGATGCTCGTGGTGCAGGCCGCGTGCGTCAGCGCCGCGGCGATCCCCCTGGCGCGCATCGCGTGGCGTCGCGTCGGGCACCCCCTCGCCCCGCACGCCGCGCTCGTCGTGTGGTTCCTCATGCCCGCGGTGAGCTCCATCGCGAGCTACGAGTTCCACCCCAGCGCGCTCGCGCTCTTCCCGCTCGCCCTGGCGCTCGATTTCTTCGACCAGCGCCGCGTGCGCGCGGGCTTCATCGCCCTCGTCGCCGCCGCGTGTTGCCGCGAAGACGTCGCCCTCACCTGCGGCGTCGTCGGACTCGTCGTCGCCCTGCGCGCCGAGCACCGCCGCGCGGGCCTCGGGATGTTCGCCCTCTTCACCGCGTGGTTCGCCCTCTGGCTCTTCGTCATCGCGCCGCGGCACCTCCCGCGGCAGGGCTCACTCCTACTCCACTACGGGCACCTCGGGTCGTCGCCCACGGAGATCCTCGCGAACCTCCTGCGACACCCCGTCGCCACCGCACGCGCCCTCGCCACCCCCGCGCGGGCGATGTACGTGCCGCGGCTGCTCGTGCCCGTGGCCTTCCTCTCGCTCCTGCGCCCGCGGTGGCTCCTGCCCGCCCTCGTGCCCATCGGGATCAACCTCCTCTCGCAGTTCCCCACGGCCACGCAGATCCACTCGCACTACAGCACCCTCGCCCTGCCCTTCGTGCTCGTGTCGGCCCTGCACGGCGCCGCGCAGCTCATGGCCCACGGGGCGCTGCACGCCGAGCGCTACGGCCTCATCGCGCTCCTCGCGGCCCTCGCGGGGTCGGCGCACATGCAGCGTCGCGCGGGGCACCTCCCGGGCATCGGGCGCTTCTTCGACCCGGCCAACCACCGTCGCGGCGAGCGCGCCGCGGCCCTCGACGCCCTCATCGCCCGCATCCCCCCCGGCGCGCCGCTGAGCGCGCCGGACTTCGTGCTCCCCCACGTCGCCGAGCGCCCGAGGTTTCACCGCGAGCCGCCGCCCGAGCGCGCCCTCGACTACCGCATCCTGAGCATGGAGCACCGACGGCGCGACCTCGGCTCGCAGAGCGTCTGGCGCAGCGTCGAGGAGCCCATCCTCCGCGGCGCGCTCCACTGGCGACGCTACGGCGTCTACGACGTGCAGGGAGACTTCGTGCTGCTGCGCGAGTTCTGGCCCGTGCGCGCCTACGCCCGCGGGCGCTACGTGGAGTTCGACCTCGACGAGCGCACCCACGCCGCCCACGCGGAGCTCGGCGACGACCTCAACGTCGCAGGGTGGGGCATGGTCCCGCTGCAAGACGGCGCGCGGGTGGTGATCCTGCTGAAGGTGAAGCACGCGCTGCCCTTCGACCTGGGCTTCGAGCTCGGGTGGGGCCCGCTGCGCCCGCACCTCGACCGGCAGGACCCCACGCACACCTGGGCGTTCTCCCCCTTCGACGGGGTCTTCATGCCGCCCTTCTGCCGCGAGGGCGAGGTCGTGCGCACCGAGGTGGTGGTCCCCGCGCGCGTCGAAGCCCTTGCGGCGCACGGGGTCTGGTTCGGCGCGCGGCGCGTCGACGGCTCGCGGCTGCAGGCCAGCGCGCCCCACTGGGTGCGACTGCGCTGAGGGCGGTGCCCCCGCGCTCAGTCGTGCGCGGGAGACTCGTCGACGGCCATCGCGCCGAAGCGCACGGCCCCCGCGAGACCACACACCACCCCGAGCACGATCACCGCCATCGCGGGACCCGCCTCCACCGGGAGCCCGCGGCGCTGGAGCTTCAGCAGCGGCATCGCCGCGGAGAGCAGCGGCGCCAGAGACACCACCGCGAGGAGCATGCGCGACGCCCGCATCGCCGACGCCGTGCTGCGCGTGCGCAGCAGCGAGAGCAGAAGGATCGCGGCGCCCGGGAGCATCCACGCGGTCATCGTCCCGCGCAGGAGGGCGTAATTCCCGAGCGCGAGGTCGAGCGGGGTGAGCACGCCCTCGGGGTCGAGCTCGCGGTTCACCAGCATCGGCACGTGTCGCAGCAGCGGCAGGAACATCGCGCCGAGGAACAGCCCCGCCGCGCCCGCCACGGCCACCTGCCCGTTCGCCCACCAGCGCGCGAGCGGCGACGCCGTCATGGGTACGCTCGACGGCGCGGCCGCCGCGGGGAGCTCGCACACCGGACACGCCGCGTCGGGGGACATCATCGCGCCGCAGTGGGCGCAGGCGACCTCTTGCATCACCGACGGGTCTAGCACAGACCGCCCGTGGGGAACTCGACACCACCGCGCCCCGCGGGGTATCGCCACGGGATGCGTCTCCTCGTCGCCGCGGTGTTGTGCTTCGGTTGCATCGCCACCAACCGCGTCACGCTCGACGAGACCGCGGCGCTCTTTCACGACGACCTGCGGTGGGGGCGCATCCCCGCCGCCGAGACTTCCGTCGACGCCCGCGCCCGAGAGGCCTTTCAGCAGCACCACCGGGGGTGGGGCACCCAGGTGCGCGTCGTCGACCTCGACGTCGACGCCGTGCGCACGGCCTCGTCCACCGGGATGCTCCGCGTGCGCGTGACCTGGGTGGGCGGCAACGACAGCACCGACGTGCGCGAGAGCCTCGTGGAGGAGCACTGGGCCTCCACCGGGGGCAACTGGCGCCTCGTGCGCGAGGCCATCATCGCAGGCGACACCACGCTCTTCCCCGAGGCCCCCGCGGCCGCGCCGGGCACCACCCCGGGCACCACCCCGGGCACCACCCCGCAGGCGACCCCGATGCCCCCGCAGGCGCCGGTGGTCCCGCCCGAGGGCGCCGCGCAGAAGCGCCGCGCGCGACGCTGAGCGCCGTGTATCCTCTCGCCCCGCGATGCGTCTAGCAGACCGCTACCGGGTGCTCCGACGGGTGGGAGAAGGCGGCGGCGGCGGCGTCTGGCTCGTCGAGGACCGCCTCGCCGGCGGCGCCACGATGGTCCTCAAGCGCCTGCTCTCGCACGCCCAGGCGTCGCTCGCGCAGTGGCTGGTGAACGAGTTCCAGATCCTCGCGCAGCTCGACCTCCCGACCGTCGCGCGGGTGCACGATTTCGGCCTCGCCGCGGCCGACGCCGAAGACCCCGGCGGGGCCTTCTTCACCCGCGAATTCGTCGACGGCACGCCCCTCGACGAGGCCCTCGGGCGCAGCCCCGACGCGCGGCGCGTGAAGGCCCTCTTCCGCTCCGCCGCGGAGACCCTGCGCGCGCTGCACCGCCTCGGGGTGGTGCACGGCGACCTCAAGCCCGCGAACCTCATCGTGCCGCGCGACGGCGACCGCGTTGTGCTCATTGATTTCGGCCTCGCCCACGGCGCCCTCGGGGCCGCCGCCCGCGTGCGCGGCGGCACCCTGGGCTTCATGCCCCCCGAGCGACAGGCCCTGCTGCTCACAGGACAGTCGCTCCCGCCCGACCCCCGCGCGGACGTGTACGCCCTCGCGGTGTCCATCGGGTGTGTGCTGCTCGGGAGCATCCCCGACGAGGGCGCCGTCGCCCCCCCGCGGGTGCTCGCCGACGAGGGCCTGCGCGCGCTCTGGGACCTCGCGCAGCGCGGCGCCTCGCCCGACCCCGGACGTCGCTTCGCCACCGTCGACGACCTCCTCGTGGCCCTCGACGGCGCGGCGGAGTCGTTGCGCCCCAGGGCCTTTGACGGACGCGTGGTGCTCCGCCCCGAGGGGCGCGAGGGCGAGCTCGGGGTGATCCTCGACGCGGTGTCGCGGCGGCTGCTGCGACGCGAGCGAGACGTGCCCATCGTGCTGCTCGAGGGCGAGGAGGGCAGCGGTCGCAGCACGCTGCTGCGCGAGGTGACCTGGCGCGCGCAGCTGCGTGGGGTGCAGGTGCTCCCGCTGCACGGCGAGGCCGGCGAGGGCCCGGTGCGACGTCTCCGCGAGGGCGCCGAGGTGCTCTCGGGGCAGCCCGTAGACCCCGCCGCCCCCGACGCCCTGGTCACCGCCCTGCGGCGCGCGAGCGCGTCGGCGCCGGTGCTGATCCTCGCCGACGACCTCGACCTCGCCGACGACGGCGTGGCCGCGACGCTGCGCTCCATCGCGTACGGCTGCGAGGCCGACGAGGCCCTGCTGGTGGTGGCCTCGTGCGCCGACGCGACCCGCCTGCGCGACCTCGAGGCCCCCCAGCGGGTGGTGCTCGGCCCGCTCGATGAATCCTCCGTGGCCGCGCTCTGCGCGCAGACCCTCGGGGTGGTCGAGCCCGGGGTCTCCACGGCCGTACACCGCCGCACCGGGGGCCTGCCCCTCGCGGTGACCGAGCTCCTCGCCGCCCTCGCCCGCGACGCCGCGGTGAGCCCGGCCGACGTCGAGGCCGCCGAGGTCCCGGGCCGCGCGCGGGACGTCGCC
>JBILLI010000805.1:0-3500 GCA_044376155.1 Polyangiales bacterium | reverse complement strand
GGTAGGCCAGCGAGACGCCGCCCCACGCGTCGAGCAGGGCGTGGAAGGTCGGCGCGCGACCCTCGGCCGCGGCGCGGGCGCGCTCGTCACGCACGGCGCGCCCGTGGGCGATGGCCTCGTCGAGCACCTCGCACTCCTCCACGGAGTACCCCCGCCGCACGGCCTCTTCGCCGAGCTCCTGCGCGAGGGTCTCGTAGCGCTCCAGCACCTTCTCGACCTGCACGATGTAGTACGCGCGGAGCTCGGTGGCGGTGTCGATGCCGGTGAGTCCGCCGCCGATGACCACCGCGGGGAGTCGCACCTGGAGGTTCGCGAGGGAGCTGCGCTTGTAGGCCCCGGTGAGCTGCAGGGCCATGAGGAAGTCTGACGCCTGCCGGATCCCGCGGATGAGCCCGTTGGGGATGTCGACGAGGGTGGGCTTGCCCGCGCCCGCGGCGAGGGCGACGTGGTGAAAGCCCATGCGCCACGCGTCGTCGAGGTCGAGGGTGCCGCCGAAGCGCACGCCGCCGTAGACCGCGAGGTTCTGCCGCCGCGCGAGGGAGAGGTACACCAGCGTGAGGAAGTTCTTGTCCCACCGCACGGTGATCCCGTACTCGCTGACGCCGCCGAACCCGAGGAGCACGCGGCGGTCGAGGTCCACCATGAGTTCGTCGAGGCGCTCGATGGGGCCTTCGAGCAGGTGCTCGGGCAGGGGCTCGACCTTGAGTCCGTCGACGCCGACGACGCCGAAGCCCTCGTTGGCGAGGTGCTGCGCGAGGGTGTAGCCCGCGGGCCCGAGGCCCACGACCAGCACGTTCTTGCCGTTGTACGCGCGCACCACGGGGCGCCCCTGACGCAGCGGGTTCCAGCGCGTGAGCAGGTCGTAGAGCTCGAAGCCCCACCGGAGGTTCAGCACGTCGGTGAGGATCGAGGTCTCGATCTGCGGGATGTTTACGGGCTCCTGCTTCTGATAGATGCAGGCCTTCATGCAGTCGTTGCAGATGCGATGACCCGTGCCGGGGCACATGGGGTTGTCGACCATCACCACGGCGAGCGCGGCGAGGGCGTCACCCTGCCCCTTGAGGTAGTGCGCCTCGGAGATCTTCTCGTCGAGGGGGCAGCCCGTGAGCGCGATGCCCAGGGGGTTGGGCTTGAGCGAGCCGTCCTTGTTGCGCAGGCCCTTGGAGCAGGAGTCCTTGTTCCGGTCGTGGCAGTAGATGCAGTACTCGACCTCAGACATCACCTCGCGCAGGCCCATGCGCGCGTCGGTGAGCGCGAAGCCGTCGCGATCCCGGAGGTGGTGCGCGCCCACGATGGCCTCGGGGAGCTCTGCGCGGGGGCGGCGCAGGGGCACGAGGTTCTGGTGGTCGAGGGTCTTCGGCAGGCGCAGCGAGACCCAGTGGTGGTCGAAGCCCTTGTCGACCATGCGCAGCAGGCACCAGCGGTCGATGACATCGAGGGCCGCGGCGTAGACCTGCGCGGCGGTGGTGTCGTCGGTGACCTCGGCGGGCAGGGCCGTGGCGAGACGCGCGCGGAGGGCGTCGGCGAGTGAGCGCGCGCGGGCGAGGTCGTCGGGCGTGCTCTCGACGCCGCCGCGGGCGAGGGCCTTGCGAAAGAGGTCCTCGGCGCGCACGAGGGGGAGCACGGCCTGGGCGACGGCGAGCTCGTCGTTCCAGTGGTCGGGGAGGGACGTCGCCGCGGAGAGCACCGCGCGGGCGTCGGCGTCGAGGGACGCGCGGGCCTCGGGCGAGAGCGCGTCGATCTCCGCGCGCTTGCGGCGCACGGTGCGCTTCTTCACGAACTCGCGCTTGAACGCGAGCACGTCGCCCTCGGTGGCGATGGCCGCGGCGATGCCCTCGCGGCCTGACTCGATGCCGAAGAGCCGCGCGAGGAAGGCGCTCACCCGCGGGGCCACGGCGATCAGCGCGTCGGAGACCTCTTCGGGGCTCATCCCCGCGGCGCCCTGGTCGCGGTAGCGCAGGTAGGCCTCCCATTGCGCGGCCGGAACCCGCACACGGGCGTAGTCCTCGAAGGCAGAGAGCAGCCGCGCGAGCCCCGCGGGGTCACGCAGGTCGGCGTAGGTGAACCCCTCCACGCCGGGCGTGAAGCGCGGACGCGCCGCGGCGGGGGTGATGGGGGCGTCGGAGAGGTCGGCGGTGTAGGCGATGGGCGTGGTCATCAGCGTGTGCGTTCGTAGGTCCCGCGGTGGGAATGACAACGGGTGGCGCGGGCGCGTCTAGCACAGTCCCGCGGCCGTCGGGGCGCGGCACGGTGTGCAGAGAGTGCGGGGTGCGCAGCGGGTTGCGGGGTTGACTGGGGCCGACGGGCGTTCGACCGCGAGAGCCCGGATTTCCGGGTGCGCGTCAGTCGCCGCAGGGCTGCGCGAGGGCGACGAGCTCCTCGCGGCGGGTGGGGAGGCCGTGGTACCGCAGCAACGCGGTCTGGTTGCCGTTGACCGTACCCTCGGGCCAGTCGCCGTGCTCCGCGATGAGCGCGATCGCCCTGCGCTGCAAGGGGTTGAGCGAGGTGAGATCGGTGGCGTGGGCGAAGATCAGCAGGGTCTCGAACGCGTCGGGCTTGCCGACCCCGGACTGCGTCGCAAGCGAGCGCCCGACGGCCTCGATGACCTCAGCTCTCGCGTCGTCGGGGAGGCAGAGCAGCATCCGATGGCAAAGTTCGTCGACGGCCGCCGCGAAGGCGCAGGGCAGCAGGCGCCAGTCGTCGACGGGGTGCAGCAGGCGCTTCACGGCCCAGGGCGGCGTGGTGGCGCCGCGCGTGGCGAGGACCGCGGCCGCGGCGGCGTAGAGGGACCCGACGTGTCGGTCGCCCACCGCGTCGTGGAGCTCGCGGGCGCGATCGCCAACATCTTCGCGGAGCACGGCGAGCGCGAGCAGCGCCCGGGCCGCGCGAGGGGTGTCGCCACCGCGCGCGAGCGTCCACAGCACGGGGACGCTCTCCGTCGCCTGGCGCGGGAAGGAGGCGAGGAGCGAGAGCGCGGCGTCGACCACGTCGTCTTCGGGGTCGTGCACGCGCCGCAGGACCCCGGGAACGGCCGCCTCGACGGCCACGAAGCAGTCACGCTCCCAGATCCACCGGGCCTGCCTTGCGGTCTCGCGGTCGAGGCCTGCGGGCAGCAGTCCCCAGGCGTCGCCATCGATGACCGACGCGGGGAGGTTGAGCGCCGTGACCCTGCCGCACTGGTACTCGACCTCGTCGAGGTCGAAGGCTTGCGGAAAGACGACGTCGGGGCAGCCCCGCGCGAGGGCGTGGAGGTACATCAACAGGAACTCGCGCCTGGGCGCCGACAGGTCCGCATCGAGGA
This sequence comes from Polyangiales bacterium, assembly GCA_044376155.1. Classification (GTDB taxonomy): domain Bacteria; phylum Myxococcota_A; class Polyangia; order Polyangiales; genus JAWKRB01. The sequence continues at coordinate 199 of JBILLI010000805.1, read as the reverse complement.
GCTCGACGAGGAAGGGCATGACCTTCGCGGTGACGCCCCACACGCTGCCCTGGTGGTAGACGTTGCCCCCGAGGATCCACGTGACCGCGTCGAACACGCTCTCGCCGCGCGAGGCAGCGTGCGCGCGCACCTCTTCACTGGCGTCCTCATCGCGCGCGCGGGCGCGGAGCAGCCCGGGCACATCCGTCGCCGGGCCGTA
>JBILLI010000151.1:0-12814 GCA_044376155.1 Polyangiales bacterium | reverse complement strand
GCGGGGGCCCCACACGGGGTCGATCTCCCGCCCGCCCGAGACCGTCGCGCGCGTGAACAGCCCGCCGAACTGCGCCACCAGGGAGTAGCACTTCGGTGGCAGGCACTCGCGCAGACAATCGCCCGCGAGTTTCGCCGACGTGGCCTTCGGCAGTTCGAACGGAACCAGTCCGATGAAGCGTGAGAGGTCGACCGGGAAAGGGGCCACGGCCGGAGCGGGTTTCCGGCCGCCCCGCGCGGTCGTCTTCTTCTTTGATTGCGCCATGTCGGGAATGGTGCCCCACTTCGGTTCGCCTGTACACGGCCACTGGCAGGGTCGCCGTGAGATGCGCGTCCGGCGCGTGGGGAAGAGCTTCCTGCGTCGGATCGGTCCTGGGCTACGCGCCTTGCACGTGTGGTGGGGCTGCGGCCGCGGCGGCTCCGTCGGCGACGGGGACGACGACCGCCTCCGCGACGGATCTCAGCGCGTCGAGGGCCGCGAGCACGGCGCCGGTCGTCAGGGCGCGGCTGCCGTGGGCCCGCGTGACCGCGTGAGGCACGGTGGTGAAGAGCGGGTCACTGGCGAATCCGCCATCGGCCGCCTGCGCGGCGAGCAGCGCGAGCGCGATCGCCTCGGGCGCGTCGATGGGGTCGGCCGAGGCGACCAGGGCGCGGGCGGCGAGCGCGGTCTCGAGGGTCGAGCCGAAGGACGAGTCGCTCCGTCGGCGGGCGCCGATTCGCCTCACCGCTGCGCGGCGCGCCTCGGTGCACCACGGCGCGTCGGCGACCTCGAGCTCGCGCGCGAGTTCGAGCGTGATGTGCAGAACGAGCGCGTCGACGAAGGGGGGCGCGTAGAACGCCGACGGCGGGGGCTGCGCTCGCAGCGCGTCGCAAAGCGTTCGAAGTCCGCGGAGGGTCTCGGCGCGCTCGGCGTCGCCGCAGACTCGCCAGAGGCCCAGCAGCGCCTGCGCCGATGACACGAGGCATCGCTCTCCCGTCCAGCGCGTCGCGATCTCGGCGCGCGCCGCGGCGGACGGCCCGAGCCACGTCCAGAAGAGCCCGTCGTCGCGACGATTCGCGCGCAGCAGCGTCACGGCGAGCGACACCGCGGGCGGGGGTACCTGCTCGGGCGTCAGGGCCCGGAGGCGTGCCCATGTCTGCAAGGCGAGGCCGTTGTCGTCTGCGTCGGGCGGAATCTCACCGCGGCCCGGGTAGTAGCGCCAGCCGTCGGGGTCGGCCCGGCCGAGCGCCGCGCGCGCCGCTGACTGAAGGGAGGGGTCGTCGCGGAGGAGCGACCCGAGGAACAGCGGGCCGAAGACATCTCCTCGAACCTCGGGCGCGTCGAAGAGCCCGTGACGACACACCTCGTCAAGCCCGCCCTGGGCCACGCATTCGCGCAGAAAGGCGCGCGCCGCCGCGTCCGTCGGCTGCATCGCCAGCGAGAGCGGGACGGTGCGCGCGGGGCGCACGTCTCGGCCGCGGAGCCGCGAGGTCCGCTCTCGCGCGAGCGCCCTGACGTGCTCCGCGAGCGCGCTGAGGAAGGGATGCGCCGCGTGTTCACGAAGCCCCAGCAGGCTCGCATCGAGCGCGTCGCGGAGTTGTTCGTCCCCGCGACCCATCCAGAGCTGCGTCCGCGCGAACTGGGAGCAGCGCTGCCCGCCGATCGCGCGCGCGTGCGCCCGGTATCGGGCCGCGGTGTCGGCGCCCGGGGGGCGCAGCGCGACGCTGGGCTTCGCGGCCGCGAGGTCTCGCGAGGTGGGGGCGAGCAGGTCGTCAAAGTCGCTGAGGATCTGCAGGGCCTCGCCCAGCGAGCGACCGAATCCATCCCACGGCGCGGCGCGAACGCCGGCCAGCGTCGCCGCCCCGCCGAAGAACGCAGCGAATTCTGCGCCCGCTTTGGAGCGCGCGATGAAGGGAGGTGCTTCGGGCTCGAGCCGATCGGTGAACTCAAGGTCCGCGTGCTGACCCGCCGACATCCGCGCTCCCTCGGCGGCGAAGCGCGAGACCAGCGCGCCGCGTGGCATCAGACGGGCGAGCACCGACTGGCTCACGAAGAGCATCTCGATGGCCGCTGCTCGCGCGACCTTCGGGTCGCCGTCCTCGAGGTCGCCGTCGTCGGCGTCATCGAGGAGGTCTGCGGCGCCATAAAACAGCGTGCACGCGAGCATCCACCGTCGGACCCTGACGCCGTCGACGCCCAACACCCGCGCCGCCCGCCACGCGAGCAGCGGCGGCGCTGGGAGGCTGCGATCTGCGCGCGCGAGGGCGCGCCCGACGAGGCGGTCTCCCCACGCAGCGACCAGGGGCGGACGCAGAACTCCTGACAGATCGCGAGCGAGGCGGGCGGCTTGCGGGGCGGCGAGGGCGCGGGGCATCGCGCGAGGATACCCGCGATCGCCGAGGTCACGCCGCGCTAGCATGGCCAGATGGCCCGTCGCCGAACGCTCTGCGCACTCCTGCTCCTCGGCGCGTGCAGCGAGGCCCCCGCGGTGACCGTCGACGGCGACGTCGCGGATGCTGGCACCGTCGACATCAACGACGCCGTGGCCGATGACCGCGCTCCGCCCGATGACCTCCTCGCGATCGATGTGCCTGCAGCGCAAGACGTTGTGCGCACTGTTGACGCCGCCCCGCCCCCCGACGCGCCGACCCTCGACGCCCCCGCGCCCCCGCGCGACGCGCCCATCCTCGACGTCCCCGCACCTCCGCGAGACACCCCCGCGCCTCCGCGCGACGTGCCCGCGCTCGATGTGCCCGCGCCTCCCCGCGACGCACCGTCGCTCGACGTTCCGCGTGATGCTGGTCCGCCCGCGACGACGTGCACAGCAGGACGAGGCGGCGCCACCGTCGCGATCCCGCGGCGCACCCTCGCGCTCCGCGACATAGGAGAGGAGGGATGGCTCGGATCCCCCGCGGTGGTCGACCTCGACGGCGACGGCGCCCGCGAGGTGGTCGCCACCCGCGGCGCTCGCGTGGCCGTGTGGCGTCGCGACGGCACCCTGCGGTGGTCTCGCGCGCCAGGCACCGCGCGGGTGTGGGCGGGCGCGGTCATCGCTGACGTCGCTGGCAACAACGCCCTCGAGATCGCTGTCGCCGCGGGCGCGAGGATCGCCCTCTACACCGCCGACGGGGCCCTCGCGACCGGCTTCCCCGTGAGCCTGCGCGACGAGGTCCGCGCCCTCGCCGCGGGGGATCTCACCGCCGACGGACGTCCCGAGCTCGTCGCCGCGAGCACCACCACGTCCGGCGCCGGCGCGCGCGAAGACCTCCTCACCGCCCTCGGCGGGAACGGCTCCGTGCTCGCGGGCTTTCCTCCCAACGGCACGGGCACCTCTCGCTGCGACGGCGCGTGTGACATCGCCGGGGCCTTCGACCAGAACCTCGCCGTCGGCCCCATCGACGGCGACGCCCGCGCCGACATCCTCGCGCCCATGGACAACGCCTACGCCGCCTGGCACCGCGGCGCGGGCGAGGCCTTTCCGGTGTCGTCGATCTTTCAGCGCGTGACCCGCTCCCCCGGCGTGCGCTTCATCGTCGACTACGCCGAGGCGCAGCAGGGCTACGCGATGAACGAGTCCACCGCGGAGCAGGCGCACTTCACCAACACCGCCCCGTGCCTCGCCGACCTCGACGGCGACGGCGCGCGCGAGCTCATCATGCTCTCGTCGGTGCAGAACGTGTCGCAGTCCAACCGCCGCCGCGGCGTCGCCCTCTGGGTGGTGCGCCCCGACGGCACCCGACCCGCCGCGTGGGTCACGCCCTATCGCGCGGCGACCTACCTCGCGGGGCTCAGCGACCTCGGCGGCAACATCGTGGCCGCCACCAACAGCGTCGCGGTGGCCGACGTCGACGCGCGATCCGTTGGGCCCGAGCTGCTCTTCGCGGGCTTCGACGGCAACCTCCACTGCGTCGGCGCCGACCGCAGCGCGCGCTGGACCTTTCCCTTCACCGCCGCGGCGAACGTGCTCACCGCGGGGGTCGCCGTGGCCGACCTCTCCGACGACGGCGCGCCCGAGGTGCTCTTCGCGACCTACAGCACGCAGCAGAACGTCTCCGCGCTCTACGTGCTCAGCGCGTCGGGCGCGCAGCTCCACCGCGTCGCGCTGCCGGGGCGTGGCGCGATGGCGGTGCCCACCGTCGGTGACCTCGACGGCGACGGCACGCTGGAGATCGTGGTGTCGCTGAAAGACGCCGCGAGCGACGGCGCCGAGGTGCTGGTGTTCAACGTCCCGGGGTCGGGCACGCGCTGCCTCCCATGGCCCACCGGCCGCGGGAACACCCTGCGCAACGGGAGCCCGTAGGCGGTCACTTCGGCGCGGGGGCCGACACGCTCGCCACGGCCTCGCGCAGCGCCTCGTGGACCTTCGCCACGTCGTGCCCATGCCGCGCGGCGACGATGCCCGCGAACAGGGTCGCCCAGGGCTCGGCGAGGGCGTAGCCCGTCGCGGAGCGCTCGGAGATCACCCCGAGCAGGTCGGCGAGCAGGGGCGGCACCACCGTCTCGGCCTTCGCGGGCTTCGCGGGCTTCGCGGCCTTCGGGGCCTTCGGGGCCTTCACCGCCGCGGCGGGGGACTTGCGCTTCGAGGAACTCTCCTCGGCCGCGCCGCCCTTCTTCTCGGACTTCTTCTTCTCGGACTTCTTGTCGCGCTTGGACATGGGCGCAGTGTCGGCCCGTGATGCGTGCCGGTGCAACGGTCGTGTGTCGCAAACGACGCGGATGTCACAAAGCGCCGGGTCAGTCCTGGCCGCCGGGCGGGGGCCCGCCCTCTTTCTCCAGGTAACGAAAAATGGTGCGTGGATCGACGCCGAGGTCGCGGGCGGTCTTGGTGCGGTTGCCGTTGTTCCGCTCGAGCACCTCGAGGATGTACTTGCGCTGGAACTCCTCCTTGGCCTTGTCGAGGGGCAGGGTGGCCTGGAGGTGCTCCTCGCCCAGGTCGAGGTCTTCGGGCCCGACGAGGCTCTTGTCGCAGAGCACCAGGGCTTTCTTGATGCGGTTCTCCAACTGCCGCACGTTGCCCGGCCAGTCGTACTTGCGCACCGCGATGAGGGCGTTGGGCGTAAAGCCCTTCACCGAGGTGTTCATCTCGGGCGCGTACTTCTGCAGCAGCAGCCGCGCGATGACCCCGACGTCGTCGCCGCGCTCGCGCAGCGGCGGCAGGAACACGTTCACCACGTTGAGACGGTAGTACAGGTCCTCGCGAAAGCGCCCGGCGCGGATCTCGTCTTCGAGGTCGCGGTTCGTCGCCGCGAGCACGCGGATGTCAACCCGCTCCGCGCGGGAGTCACCCACCTTGGTCACCGTGCGCTCCTGCAGCGCGCGCAGGAGCTTCACCTGCAGCGTGAGGGGCAGTTCGCCGACCTCGTCGAGAAAGAGCGTGCCCTTGTTCGCCGCCTGGAACTTCCCGTCGCGCGTGGCCACCGCCCCCGTGAAGCTCCCGCGCACGTGGCCGAAGAGCTCGCTCTCCATGAGGTTCTCGGGGATGGCCCCGCAGTTGATCACCACGAAGGGCCCCGAGGCCCGCGGCGAGCGGTTGTGGATCTCCCGCGCGATGAGCTCCTTGCCCGTGCCCGTCTCGCCCGTGATCAGCACGGAGATGTCCGTCGGCGCGACCTTCTGCACCTTGCGGAACACCTCCAGCATCGAGGCGCAGCTCCCGATGATCTCCCCGAAGCGCTGGTGCTTCAGGCGCTTCTCGAGCTCCGCGTTGTCGGTGCGCAGGGTCTCCAGCGCCAGCGCGGCCTGGAGGATCAGCGAGGCCTGCGCCGCGAAGACCGACAGCACGTCGAGGGAGCGCGGGTCGAAGAGGTGCGCCACCTGGTCGTTGCCCAGGTAGATCAGCCCCAGGAGCTCTCCGCCCGCGATGAGCGGCGCGCACATCACCGAGCAGAGCTTGAGGTTCATCACCGAGAGCGCGCCCTTGAACGACGCGTCGTCGAGGGCGTTGTGCACGATGATCGGCCGGCGGGTCTCGACCACCTTGGCGATGATCGAGTCGCTGAGCTGCCGCACGCCGTCGGGGATGCTCTCCTGCCGCAGGTTGCGCGCCGCGCGCACCTCGGTCTGCTTGTCGCGCAGCAGGATCACGAAGCCCTTGTCGGCCCCGGTGGACTCGATGACCCCGTCGAGCAGCACCTCGAGCAGCTGCTGCACGTCGCGGGTCACGAGGAGCTTCTCGGAGAACTGATACAGCTTGCGAATGCCCGTGAGCTCGGCCTGCGCGCCGTCGACGGGGCGCGCGCGGGTGCCGGGCGTCTCGGCCTCTTCGAGCATCGAGAAGACCAGCTCCGCTTCGCCGAGGTGCACGTGGTCGTTGTGCGCGAGCCGCGCGCGACGCTTGCGCTTGCCGTTGACCTGGATCTCCGCGACGGGATCGACCTCGTCGAGGGAGAAGTCCCGGCCGTCGAAGACCACCTGCGCGTGCCACGGCGCGACGCCGCGCGCCTCCACGGTGACGTCATTCCCGCCGGCCCCGCCGAGCGTCGTGATGGCCTTGTAGATGGGGAAGAGCTGGCCTCGACCCGCCGGGCCGATCCATCGCAGACAGGGCATCGATCACCTCGCGGCGCGGCCTCACACCGCGCGGGGGACAGCGTACCGCAGGGGGCACCGGGTGTCCGCTCCCTCGCAACGACGTGCGCGAGGGCGCAGCGCGGTGCATACCGTGAACATCTCAGGGCGTTCGGGCATCCCACCGTCTCAGCGCCGCAGAAGATGGTGCGGCGTTCGCATGAAGCCGCCCAGAATGAGAGGTTCCTTCATGATCCTTCGAGGCTGCCTGCTCTCGCTCGCGCTGCTGCTCGGCTGCGCGACGACGCGGTCGGCGCCGGACCAGAACGTCGCCGCCCTGACCCTCCTCAACCGCACGTCCGAGGACGTCTGCTTCATCTACCTCTCTCGCGTCGACGCCGACTCGTGGGGCGATGACGTGCTCGACAGCGGCGCGATCGGCCCGGGCCGCACCCGCCGCGTGCACCTCCCCATCGGCGAGTGGGACCTGCGCACGGAGAACTGTCAGCACGAGATCACCGGCACCGTGCACCGCGCCCGCATCGGCTTCGGCACCAACCTCGTGCTGCAGTAGCCCTACGGCGCGATGCCCACGGGCTGCATCGCCCGCAGGGCCTCGACGGCCCCGTCATCGCACGTGTCGCGCACCCGCGCGTGGGGCGTGAGGGTCAGGGCGCCGGGCGCGGGGCCGAGGTCAATGTGCAGCAGCGGGTCTTCAATGTACGGGGGCGAACGATTGGTGCGCGCGGTCGGGCCGCAGCCCACGTCGCGCGGGAGGGGCGCCCACTCAGCGTGCCCGAGCGCGTCGTGGCGACAGCGCCCCGCGTGGCAGCTCAGCACCGACGCACGCCAGCCGTAGCGCAGCTCCCCGAGGCTGCCGACCGTCATGAACAGCGCGTGGCGGTGACCCCCCGCGCCGGGCAGCACGCGGAGCTGCACGGTGTTCCCCGCGGGCAGCCGGTCGGTGCGCCCGAGCCGCTCGATCTCGCTGCGCGAGACGGCCTCCCAGGGGTTCGCGGGAAGCGAGGGGCCCTGCATCGCCGCGCCCTCACCGACGCCCACGCGCAGCAGGGGGCGGCACGCGTCGTCGGTCACCGCGAGCACCGTCTCGCGGCGGATCACGTAGACCAGGCGCTCCGCGCGGCCGTCGCCGTCGAGGTCGATCTCCAGGGTGCGCGCGATGCCGTCGTCTGCATCGCGCGCGGCCTCGGTCGCGCCGAGCGTCGCCGCGCGCTCACACGGCGACGAGGCGCGCTGCGCGAGCGACTCGGAGAGGTCGGCGAGCCAGCCGCGGGTGGGGGCGTCGGGGGGAGGGGGCGCGCGGTGAGCGCAGGCGACGAGGAGCGAGAGGGCAGGGGCGAGGCGAGCGATCAATGCCCGCCGTGCATCCGGTCGACGCCCGGGTGCGTGGGGTCACCCGGCTCGTGGCGCGGGTTCAGGGTCTTGAACGTGCCGTCTTGCCCCGCGAAGGACATCAGCATTTCCTTGTCGAAGATGAACGACGCGCGGTTGTCGAGGGCGGTCATGTGGATGCCCGTGTCCATGCGAATGGCGTCGCACGGGCAGGCCTCGACGCAGAACCCGCAGAAGATGCAGCGGAGCTCGTCGATCACGAACTCCACGGGGTAGCGCTCGTACCCGCGGCGGGCGTCGCCCACGGGGTACTCCCCGGGCTTGATGTAGATGCACTGCGCGGGGCACGCGGTGGAGCAGCACAGGCACGCCACGCAGCGCGGCGAGCCGTCATCGCGGTGCGTGAGGCGATGCACGCCGCGCCAACGATCGGCGTAGGCGCGCTTCTCGTCGGGGTAGTCGAGGGTCGAGCAGCCCTCGGCGTAGGGGTCGGTGGCGGGCGAGGGCTTGTTGCCCGTCGCGAGCTGCGCGGTGCCCTTGAAGAAATGCTTGAGCGTGAGGCCGAGGCCCTTCACGACCTCGACGACATACGACTGCTCCGCCATGGAGCGCGTGGGCTTCTTGAGGACCTTGACCTTCGCCGTCATCGAATCACCCGCGGGAGGCGTTGAGGAAGAGCAGCACGGTGCCCGTGGCGAGCACGTTCACGAGGGCCGCCGGGAGCAGCATCTGCCAGCCGAGCTTCATGATCTGATCGTAGCGGAAGCGCGGCAGCGTCCAGCGGATCTGGAGCTGCAGGAAGATCAGCACGACGCACTTGAGCACGAAGTTGAGCACGCCCATGACCACCACCACGCCGTGCGGGAGGGTCACCAGGCTGCCGCCGAGGGAGGTGAGGTCGATGCCCTGCAGGGTCATGAAGGGCATGTGCCAGCCGCCCAGGAACACCGCAGTGATGATCGCGCTGGAGGTGCACACCTCGACCAGCTCACCCGACGCGAACATCCCGAACTTCAGCCCGGAGTACTCCGTGAAGTACCCCGCAACGATCTCGCTCTCGCCCTCGGGCACGTCGAAGGGCACGCGCTTGGTCTCAGCGATCGCCGCGGTGGCGAAGAGCACGAAGGCCAGCGGCTGCGCGAAGATCCCCCAGGTGTGCTGCACCTGCCACTCGACCATCTGGTCGAGCTGCACGGTCTGGTAGACCATGAAGGCGCCCACGAGGGAGAGGCCCATCGCGATCTCGTAGCTCACCATCTGCGAGGCGGCGCGGAGGCCGCCCATGAGGGAAAACTTGTTGTTGCTCGCCCAGCCCGCGAGCGCCGCGCCGATGACGCCCGCGCCGGCGACCGCGAAGATGAACAGCACGCCCACGTCGAGGTCGGTGATCTGCATCCGCACCGAGCTCGCGACCTGCTCGGCGTCGGCAGCCCACGTGGGGTCGTAGGTCTCGCCGAGCTTCTTGAGGTAGAGCGTCGGTCCGAAGGGGATCACCGCGAAGAGGCACAGCGGCGGCACGATCGCGATGATGGGCGCGAGGCGGTAGAGGAGCTTGTCGCCCTCTGTGGGCTCCCAGTCCTCCTTCCACACCATCTTGATGCCGTCGGCGATGGAGTGCACCAGCCCCGCGAGGCGGAAGCGCTTGCCCCCCAGGGGGATCGCCGCGCGGTTGGGCCCCACGCGGTCTTGCATCATCGCCGACTGCTTGCGCTCCACCCACAGGAGGATCGCCGCCATGTTGACGAGGATCCCCACGATGAGGGCGATCTTGATGAAGGCTGAGATCCAGAAGAGCACCGGGGGTCTCCTTCAGGCCGTCGTGGCGGACTCCGCGGGCGCCTCGGAGGCGGGGGCCGCGGGGGTGTGATCGGGGTGCGCCAGGGGCGCGCGGGCCAGCAGCGCGGCGCGCACGTCGCGCAGGCGGGTGTACGCGAGGTCGAGGCCCATGGCCCGACCGAGCCGCGCGAGGAGCTCCCAGCCCGGCGCAGCGTCGCCCTGGGGCTGGAGCGCGCGCTTGAAGCCCTGGGCCTTGCCCGTGGCGTTCACGAAGCTCCCGTCGGTCTCGAAGCTCGTGGCCGCCGGGAGCAGCACCGAGGCCTGCGCCGCGAGGGGCGTCTGGTGCGACGACACCAACACCAGCGGGAGCTGGCCGAGGCCCGTGAGGGAACTCGGGTCGACGTCGACGTGGCCGCCGAGGGCGATGACCGCGTTCACCGTCGAGGCGTTCACCGCGGCGACGAGGTCCTTGAGGGTGCCCACCACGGCGCCGCTGGCCACCGCGACGGCGCCCGAGCGGTTGGGGTTCTGGTCGGCGTTGCGCAGGATCTTGTCGCCGCGCCACGCGGGCTTCGCCGAGAGGTACAGCCGACCGTTGAGGGCCTTGGCGAGCTCCACGGCGACGAAGTTGTCCTCGGTGCTGTGCTGCGCCGAGAGCACCACGGCGACGTGGTTGCCGGTGACACCCTTGAGCGACTCGGCGGCCTTCGTCACCGCGGCGTCGACGGCGCTCTTCGCCCGCGAGCCCTCGCGTCCGACGGCCGCGCGGGTGACGCGAGACTCGTGCTGACCCTGGTAGGTCATCATCCCGTCGTCGCACATCCAGAACTTGTTCACCGCGAGGTTGTCGCGGGGACGCAGGCGGTACGCCCTCTGCTCGCGAGGATCGATGTCAACCCAGGTGTTGCATCCCGTCGCGCAGCCGGTGCAGACCGACGGGGCCTCCTTGAGGGTCCACACCCGGGCCTTGAAGCGGAAGTGGCTCGAGGTGAGCGCGCCCACCGGGCACACGTGCTCCACCATGAGCTGGTAGTCGCCCTCGAGCGCGCGGCCTGGGGCGAGCACCACCTCGTTCTTGTTGCCGCGCTCGCGCAGGTCGAGCATGTGGTCGCCCGCGAGCTCGTCACACACGCGAATGCAGCGCGTGCAGGTGATGCAGCGCTCGGCGTCGTAGACGATCTTGTCGCCGAAGGGCACGGCCTTGGGCTTGTGCACCGGCTCGTCGCGCATGCGCTTGCCCATGCGGGACTGCGACATCCAGTAGTCCTGGAGCTTGCACTCGCCGGCCTGGTCACAGATCGGGCAGTCGACGGGATGGTTCGCGAGGAGGAACTCCTGCACGTGGGCGCGGGCGTCCTTCACGAAGGCGGAGCTCTCGCTCTTCACGACCATGCCCTCGGCCACGGAGATCTGGCAGGCGGGCTGGAGCTTGGGCTTGCGGTCGACGACGTAGTCGTTCTTCGCCGCGTCCCACGTGAGGATGTCGAGCATCATCGCGCGCTGATTGGCCGCCGGGAGGATCTCCACCAGGCACATGCGACAATTGGCGGCGATGCTGAGCCCCGGGTGCCAGCAGTAGTGTGGGATCTCGATCCCCTGGCGCCACGCCGCCATGATGATGGTGTCCCCCTTCTCGAAGGGGATCTCGCGGTCGTCGAGCTTGAACGTAGGCATTTCGGTGTTGCTCTCTGTCAGCGATCGCACTCGCCGCCGATCATGTTCACGGAGCCGAAGGCCGGGGGGACATCGGCGAGCATCCCTCCCTTGATCATCGGCTTCGCGGCCTGCATCGAGAAGAAGCACGGCCCGCGCACGCGCACGCGCCAGGGGTTGCCCCCGCCGCGGCTCACCAGGAAGAAGCCGAGCTCGCCGTTGCCGCCCTCGGTGTACTGATACACCTCTCCGGCAGGCACATCGACGCCCTCCATGATGAGCTTGAAGTGGTTGATGGTCCCCTCGATGGTCGAGTAGACCTCCTGCTTCGGCGGCAGCACGATGCGCGGGTCGCTGATGCTCACGGCGTCGTCGGGCGAGCCCGCGGGGATCTTCTCCAACAGCGCGAGCGACTGCTCCACGATGCGCACGCTCTGCCGGATCTCTTCGAAGCGGCACATGAAGCGGTCGTAGGTGTCGCCGTCTTCGCCGACGGGCACGTCGAAGTCGACCTCGCCGTAGGTGAGGTAGGGCTTGTCCTTGCGCACGTCGTAGTCGACGCCCGTGGCGCGGAGCACCGGGCCCGACGCCCCGAGGCTCACCGCGAGGTCGCGGTCGAGCACGCCGACGCCCTGCGTGCGGTCGAGGAAGATGCGGTTCTTCAGCAGCAGCGCCTCGCCCTCGGCCAGGATCTCAAGGATCTTGGGGAGGATCGTGCGCACCTGCGGGACGAACTTCGCGGTGGGGGGAAAGGCCGCGCCGCCCACGCGAAAGAAGCTGTGCGTGAGCCGCGCGCCGGTCTGCTCCTCGCACGCCTCCCAGATCCACTCACGGGCCTTCATCAGCCACAAGAAGGGGGTGAAGGCCCCAAGCTCCATGGCCATCGCGGAGTTGCACGTGAGGTGGTCGCTGATGCGCGAGAGCTCGCCCAGGATCACCCGAAAGAGCTGCCCCTTGCGCGGCACCGTGACGCCCAGGAGCTTCTCCACGGCCATCGCGTAGCCCACGTTGTTGAGCAGCGGCGAGACGTAGTTCAGCCGGTCGGTGTACGGGAACACCTGCGCCCAGGTCCCCCGCTCACACATCTTCTCGAAGCCCCGGTGGAGGTATCCGGGCTGCACATCGAGGTCCGTGATGGTCTCGCCGTCGAGCTTCATCACCATGCGAATGGTGCCGTGCATCGCGGGGTGCGACGGACCCATGTTGAGGGTCATGGGCTCGCTCGGGAGGTCCAGGGTGGACTCTTCGAGGTCAAGGTCGACAGGTTCCATGGCGTGATGACCCGCTTGGTTGCTTCAGTGGTTCGGTGAGGGTGGCGGTCAGTTCTCGTCGACGCGCTCGTCGAGGGACACGGAGCGGTTCAGCGGCATGCCTTCGTCCTGCAGGAAGGGGCCGAGCTTGTCGTGGGTGCCCTCGCGGTAGGCCACCAGCGGCTGCGCGCGGTTCGCGGGGTAGTCCTTGCGGAGGGGGTAGCCCTGGAACTCCTCGTACATGAGGATCCGCCGCAGGTCGGGGTGCCCCACGAACTTCACGCCGAACATGTCGA
>JBILLI010000804.1:0-3501 GCA_044376155.1 Polyangiales bacterium | reverse complement strand
CGCGCGGGCGATGGTGGAGCAGTGGGGCATGTCGCGGGGGATGGGTCCGCGGGTGGTGACCGAGGGGGAGCGCGAGCAGGGGGCGATCGCACCGACCCGGCGCGACCGCATGGACGCCGAGGTCGAGTCGATCCTCCGCGAGGAGCTCACGCGCTGCGAGTCCCTGCTGCGCAAGAACGCGCCGCTGCTCGAGGCGCTCTGGACGCTGCTGTTGGAGAAGAAGGTCCTCGACGGCGCGGCGCTGCGCGCGCTGGCGGAGGCGAAGGGAGTCTGAGCGATGGCCGAGGTGACCCTGACGCTGCGGTTCAACCGCACCACCGGGCAGCGCGAGATCGTGGTGGGCTACGAGGGCGAGTCCGACGCGCTGCCGCACGAGCATGAGCGCGATCACCGCGCGCTGGTGGAGTCGCTCCTGGGCAAGGCCCTCGGCGATGACACCGCGGTGGTGGTGCGCCGCGTGCGCAAAGACGGCACCGTGATCGAAGAGGGCGACGACACGGCCGCACGACCGGGGCAGCGACAGGCGCGCTGATCGCCGTGCCTGGGGTCGCGACACCCCACCCACACGCGCCAACGTGGGGTCCGGGCACCTCACCCGGTGCTTAGAAATCACAGCAAAACAAGCAGAATTCGCGTCGGCACGGCGCGCGCGATGAAGACCTCCATCCCCCACCCCGGAGGTCTCCCATGCGCATCGAACACGCCGCGGTCACCCACGTCGGTCGCCGGTCCAACAACGAAGACGCCTACCTCGCCGCGCCCGAGCTCGGGCTCTTCGCCGTCGCCGACGGCATGGGCGGATACGAAGGCGGTGAGGTCGCGAGCAGGGTCACCGTCGACACGCTCCGGGGCTTCTACCGACGCAACGCCGACGACGACAACACCACCTGGCCCTTCGCCCTGGAGCCCGAGCGCACCCTCGGCGAGAACATGCTCTCGGTGGGCATTCGCCTCGCCGACGCCGAGGTGCAGGCGCGCAAGCAGGGAAGACTCGCGTCCATGGGGTCCACGGTGGCGGCCATCGCGGTGGACGGTCGGCGCATCGTGGTGGGGCACGTCGGCGACTCGCGCGTGTACCGCCTGCGCGACGGCGCGATCACGCAGGTCACCCGCGACCACTCGCTGCACCAGGACATGATCGCCGCGGGCATGAGCGTGCCCCCGAAGGAGCAGTTCCCCCACGCCAACGTGATCACCCGCGCGATCGGGATGAAGGGCATGGTCAAGGTCGACCTCCGCACCCTCGACGCGCGACCGGGGGACGTCTACCTCCTGTGCACCGACGGGCTTATCGAGACCGTGCGCGACGACCGCATCCGCGCCGTGCTCACCACCCTCGCGCCCCACGACGCCGCGGCGGTGCTCGTGCGCGAGGCCTACGAGCAGGGCGGGCGCGACAACATCACGGTGGTGGTCGCGCGGGTGGTGGGGTGAGCGCACCCCAGCCCGTGGCTTGACCGGGCCGCGCGCTGGGTGACAGGCTGAATCCGTGGACCTCCTGACCACACCGCGTGCACCCGGCCAGTCCCCTTCATCCCTCCCACGCGCGCCGTCGCAGGCCGCGTGGGACGCGATGACCGACGCGCAGCGCAAGGCGGTGGTGGCGGCGTTGCCCGCGCGGTTGACCGAGGCGGAGCTCACCCCCTCCGAGGGCGACGCGCACTTCGACGCCAAGGCCCAGGGGCGCGAGACGCTGCGCACGCACTTCGAGCGGTCCGCGCGGCGGATCTACGTCGGCGCGGAGATCGCGGTGTACTACCCCGACGAGGACCGCTTCGCGCCCGACATCCTCGCGGTGACCGACGTCGACCCGCACCCCCGCGAGAAGTGGGTGGTCTCGGAGGAAGGCCGCGGCGTCGAGTGGATCCTTGAGGTGCTGGTCGGCGGTGATCGTCACAAGGACCTCGAACGCAACCGCGCGCGCTACGCGAGGCTCCGCGTGCCGGAGTACTTCGTCTACGACCACCGACGGAGCGTGGTGCGGGGGTGGCGCCTGCCCGATCGCGCCATCGGGATCTACCAGCCCATCGTTCCGCAGCAGGGTGTCTGGCGCTCCGAGGTGCTCGGGCTCGACCTCACCCTCGAAGGTCACCGCCTGCGCTTTCGACAGGGCAACGCGCAGCTCCTCGCGCCGTCGGAGATCATCCTCGGGCTCGAAGACAGAGTCACCGACCTGGTGATGGCGATGGAGGAGCTCGAGGCCCGCGCCGAGGCCGAGCGCGAGCGCGCCGAGGCCGAGCGCGAGCGCGCCGAGGCCGCGGAGGCGAAGGTGGCAGCGCTGGAGGCCGAGCTCCGTCGCCTGCGCGAAGAGCGCTGACCGCGGCGGCTCCGTCGATTCCGGTCAGCGCACCTCGCCCGGGCGGAACCAGTTGAACAGGTTGTCGCGGGTGAAGTTCGTGAGCCCGAGCGAGATACTCACGCTCCTCGCGCGAACGTGGTGCCACCACCCCGCGGGGATGAAGAGCGCATCGCCCGGCCCGATCGTCGCGCGACGCAGGCGCACATCGGCCGCGGGCGGGGCGTCGGACTCGGGATCGAAGTCGGCATACACCCCGCGGCGGAGCGGCTCCAACGCGGGCTCCCAGGGTGCCGCGAGGGTCACGCGCTTCTCGCCGTACACCTGACAGAGCAGGATGTTCGCGGTGTCGTGGTGCATCGAGGTCACGGTCCCAGCAGGGCCGAACCAGAGCGCCGCGGCGCCTTCGCGGCGGGCGGGGTCGAGCAGGGCGGGGTCCCAGCGCACGTCGTCCCAGAGCGGGTGCAGCGCGTCGCGCTCGATGTTGCGCGCCTGCGCCACGAGGTAGAGGTCGTTGCTCTCGCCCGCCGCGAGCACGTCGTCGACGAAGTCCCCGAGGCGCACCGCGCGGGTGAGCGACGGTGTGTTGAGGTCGGGCGAGGGGTCTGCCGCGCGGCCGTAGACCGCGGCCACCTCGACCTCGCCGAAGCGGGATTTCAGCCACGATGGTGTCCACGTTGTGAGCGCGGGCCAGTCGCGCAGGAGGTCGGTGAGCACCACGGGCGAGAGCGTGGCGTAGTGCCGCGCGTAGAAGTCCTCGGCGCCCGCGTACGCGTGACGCGGGATCTCCCCGGGCGACGTGGCCGTCTCGGCGTGCTCGGTGAGCAGCCGACGGATCATCTCTCCCCGTCGCGCCTCGCGGGCGAGGGGGAGGGCGGCGACGAAGGCCGGCGAGCGCTCCAGGTCCTCCAGCGCGCGGGCGCCCTCGGTGGGTGAAATCCCTTGTGCGAGAAGGGTTTCCATCACCTCGTGGCGCGGGACGCCGCGCAGGAGATTCTCCGCGGCCCACGCCGCCCACGCGGGCGAGAGCGTCGGGTCGTCGGCCATCGACTCAGCCGATGTCGGTGGGCGGCGGCGGCATCGGCGGAATGAACCCACCGTCGCGGGGCGGCGGCATGGGCGGGAGCACGCCCGCGTCACGTGGGGGCGGCATGGGCGGGAGCACCCCCGCGTCGACGGGCGGCGGCATGGGTGGCGGCATCGGT
>JBILLI010000803.1:0-3505 GCA_044376155.1 Polyangiales bacterium | reverse complement strand
GGAACTCATGGCCACGAGACGCGTCGCCCCCCTCTCTTGCAGCTTCGCTGCGGGAGAGGGGACGGGGGAGAGGGCGTACGACCCCCGCCGGTGTCCGCACGGGATCACGCATCCCTGGGGCGGGGCCCAGGGGGACACGCGAAGACACTATGCTGCAGGCGTAGTGACGGTATTCGGACCGGTGCCCGGATCCCTGCTAAGTGTCAGGGGCTTCGGAGACAAGGCCCTGCGCTGCTTCGACGTCTTCTTCGGTGCCCCGCTCGGCGGGCGCACCTTCGCCGTGCTCTTGCGCCCTCGGCGCCGCATGCGCTTCGACGCTGACGTCGTCCACCCCGACCGAAAGGACCCGGGTGTTGCGTTGCGTCTCGTCGGGCGCACCGGGTGCGCCGCGCCGACCGGCGCGGCGTGGGCGTGACCACGGGGGAGATCTGCGCCAGAGTGCGCGCTCTCGCGATGACCACGGAGCCCCTGCTGCGGACCTCGACAACCTTCGGCGGCTCCGGCTGGAGCGGGCTGTGGCGGCGGGTCGACGGCTTCATCCCGCCCGCGACCCGCGCCGACCCCGAGCGCTGGCGGCGCGCGCGGATCCTGGTGATCACCTGCGGGCTGTATCTCACCGCGGGCGCCGTCGGCCTGCTCCCCCGCCTCGCGCTGCCCGGTCTCACAGTCGCAGAGTTCGTGGCGTTCTTCGCGCTGCTGAGCCCCGCCGCGCTGACCCCGCCGGCCCTGCGGCGCGGGGGCTCGCTGGAGTTCTGGGGGAGCCTCGTGGCGCTCAGCGGCGTCGCGGCGGCGATCTTCGGCGCGCTCGTGATGGAGGGCCTCTTCTCGGCGGCCGTCGTGTGGGTCGTGCTGCTGCCGCCCGTGGCGAGCTTTCTGCTCGGCCCGCGCTACTTGCGCCCGGGGGTGCTGCTCGCGCTGGTGGTCGTCGCCGCGCTCGCGACTGCGCACGGGGTGGGTGCGCTGGAGGCCGTGGCGCGTCCGAAGGTGCTCCACCGCGCGCTCAACCTGTCGGCGATGTGCCTCTTCTCCGCGATGCTCGCCCGGGTCTTCGAGGGCGCCGCGGCGCGCGCGCAGCAGGCGCAGGCCGAGGCGTCGGCGCTGCTGCGGGAGCTCACCGCGCGGCTCGAGGCCGGCGCGCTGCTGCTCGACGATGACCGGGTGGTCTACGCGACGCCCGCGGCCGAGACGCTGCTCGGCCTGGGCGCGGGCGCCGCGGTGGGCGCGGGCTTTCGCGCGCTCACGGGCCTCGACGCGCCGACCGCCGGCGTCGACCCCGGGGCGCTGGAGTTCGACCGCGGCGCCGCGCGTCTGCAGGCCCGCTTCGGCGAGGCGCGGGCCGAGGGGCGGCCGCTGACCCTGGTGACCCTGGTCGACCTCACCGACCGCGTGCGGGCCGAGAACGAGCGCCTCGCGCTGCAGGCCCGGCTGCAAGACGCCGAGCGCATGGACAGCATGGGCCGCATCGCCGGCGGCGTCGCGCACGACTTCAACAACCTCCTCGTGAGCATCCTGACCAACGCCGAGATGGTCTCGGCGAGCCCGCGGCTGAGCGACGAGGAGCGGCAGATGGTGGGTGACATCGCGCTGGGCGCCGACCGCGCGGCGGGGCTGGTGCGCCAGCTCCTCGCGTACGCGGGGCGAGGGCGCGCGGTGTTGGGCGCGGTCGACGTGGGGGCGCTGACCGCCGAGACCGTGCGGCTCGCGGGGGCCGGGCGGCCCGGGGGCGCCTCGGTGCGGGTGGAGCTCCCCGCGCGGCTGTCGAAGGTCTGGGCCGACCCCACGCTCATCGCGCAGGTGGTGACGAACCTGGTGACCAACGCCCTCGACGCCGCGGCGCAGGCCGACCGCGAGGGGGAGGTGCGGGTGTCGCTGTTCGAGGTCGACCTCGACGCCGCGGCGCTCGCGGGGTGTCACGTCGTGGGCCCCTCCGCGGCCGCCGGGCGCTACGTGGAGCTGTGCGTGCGCGACGCCGGCGTCGGCTTCAGCCCGACCGATCTGCCGAGGCTCTTCGAGCCGTTCTTCACCCGCAAGGCGCAGGGCAACGGGCTCGGGCTCGCGGCGGTGCAGGGCATCGTGCGGCGCCTCGGCGCGGCGCTGCGGGTCGACGGGGCGCCGGGCGAGGGCGCGAGCTTCTGCGCGTTCTTCCCCGTGGCGCAGGAGGCCGACGAGGCCGCGGAGATCGCGGCGGCGCGGGCCGACGCGGCGGCGCCGACGTCGGGGCTGCGGGTGCTCGTGGTCGACGACGACCCCCTCGTGCGGCTGCAGATCGCGCGGGTGCTCCGACGCGGTGGCTGCGACGTGGTGGAGTGCGACGACGGCGCGTCGGCCGTGGCCGCGGTGCGCGAGGCGCCCGGGCGCTTCGACTGCGCGGTGGTGGACTTTCTCATGCCCGGCCTCGATGGTGCCCAGACGGCGCGGCAGATGGGCGGGGTCGACGGCGCGCTGCCGGTGGTCCTCTGCAGCGGCACCGTCGACGTCGCGGAGCTCGCGGGCAGCCGCTTCGCTGCGGTGGTGAGCAAGCCCTTCCGCCCGCAGGTGCTGCTCGACACGGTGCGCCGACACCGCCGCGTCGAGGCGCTCACCGCGGGGTGATGCGCGGGCGAGGGTCAACCCTCGGGGGTGATCATGCGAAACAGGGTCTCACGCAGCGCCTCGGGGCTGCGCGCGGGCATCTCGCACGCGTCGCCGCGGCACACGTAGGCCACCGCCGCGCCGTTCGCGCCGGGCGTGCGGTAGGCGAGCAGGTCGGCCGCGACGCCGAGCGCGACGCCGGACGCTTCGTCCTTCGCCCAGAGCAGCGTGCGGTGGGCCAGCGGGAGCGCGCGCGCGGCGTCGAGCATCGCCTCGGGCGCGTCGCCGATCACGATGACCTCGACGCTCCCGCGGGCCGCGCGGTCGACCGCGAGGAGGGTCGACGACATCCCCAGCGCGCGCCCCCGGGCCACCGGGCCATAGCGTCGAACCCCTTGCGCCGCAGCGTGTTGCAGAGACTCGTGGCCGGTGATCAGCCCCGCGCGGAGCAGCGCGTCGAGGGCGAGGCCGACGCCGCTCGGGTGCGCGCTGTCGACGGGGTCATCGCCCCGGGTGAGCGTCGCCTCGGCGTCGTCCGCGGTGAAGTGCAGCGCGCCCGTCGCGGGGTCGTGAAAGCGACGCACGATGGCCTCGCAGAGGTCCACCGCGAGGCGCAGCCAGCGCGGCGTGAAGGTGGCTTCCCAGAGGTCGAGCGCGGCGCCGGCGAGGGCGGCGTGGTCGTCGAGGAAGCCTTCGCCCCAGGCGACGCCGTGGCGCATCGCGTGGGCGAGGCGGCCGTCGCGCCAGGCCACGCGCGCCCAGGTCTCGACGCAGCGCGCGGCGGCGTCGACGAGGTCGGGGCGATGCAGCGTCGCGCCCGCGTCGGCGAGCGCGCCCGCGAGGAGGCCGTTCCAGCACGCGAGGCACTTGTCGTCGGTGGCGGGGCGCACCCGCGCGGAGCGAGCTGCGAAGAGCGCCGCGGTGACCCGGGCGA
>JBILLI010000150.1:0-12829 GCA_044376155.1 Polyangiales bacterium | reverse complement strand
CCGCGGTGGCGCATGAGCGTGCAGACGCACAAGCTCATCGGCATCCCGTGAGGGCGGGTCAGCCCGCGGGGCGCAGGGTGCTGACGCGAAAGCTGCGGTCGAGCGAGAAGCGCACCTGAAAGACCGGCAGGCCGGGCGCGAGGCGACCGAGGGTGTGATCCTGCTGGCGCTCGGCGAGCACCTCCACGGCGCCGAGGAGGGCGCGGCGCTCGGCGGGGCTCACGCGCACGCAGGGGTTCTGGGAGAGGAACTCCGAGAACATCCGGCGCTGCACCCCGAGCACCTGCGGGTGACCGACGAAGAACTGCGTGCCGTTCGTCGCGGGGGAGACCAGCGGGATGTGCGTGAAGGGCTCCATCGCGCCGTCGAGCTCGACCAGCACCACCGCGCCCTCCTGGTGGCCACCGCCGAGCACGACGAACTCGGGCTCCATCGCGTCGTCCCAGCGGAGCTGATGAAACGCGCGGATCGCGATGTGCGCGAGCTCGGTGCGCACGCCGTAGAGCCCGGGGTTCTGCAGAATGAGCCGCAGGTGCCCGCAGCCCACGTTGGCCGGGATCACCAGGTGATCGAGCACCGCCGACCGCAGGTGCGCGGGGGGCGCCATCATGAAGCGCCGCCACGCGCCGGGATGGGTGAGCTCCGCGACGGCGTCACGCAGGCGGGGATCGTCGTTCATCGACGCCATGAACGCGCGGTACGCGGCGACGTCGGTGTGCATGTAGAACGAGCCGAAGGCGTCGGTCCACGCGCGGAGGATCGCGGTCACGGCGGGCGCGTCGAAGCGCTGGCCGGTGAGCGACTCGAGGGCCGCGAGGCCGAGCAGGAACTCGCCCGTGTCGCCGCCGGGAGAACCGATGACGCCGTGGTCGTCGCGCCCATCGACGCACGAGGTCTTGCCGCGCAGCATCACCGCCGCGAGCTTGAGCCAGCGCATGGATCCCGCGTCGCCGACGTGGGCCTCGATGTCGGCCTGGGAGAGCACTCGTCGCTCGGAGGGAGGCGCGTCTTGCGAGGGCGCCACGACGCGCCCGCGGGTCTGCAGGATCGCGGGGTCTCGCAGGGTGTCGTAGCCCAGCGAGCGCCACGCCCACACGCCGCCGTTCATCGCCGCGACCCAGGTCATGCCGAGCTCGTTGAGGCGCTTCACCGCCTCGCCCGCGTCGGTGCCGCGGCGGCTCACGAGCACCGTCATCGTGTCGGGCGGCACCGCGGCCGCGACGGCGTCGATCTCCGCCAGCGGCACCCACACGCTGCCCGGCACGTAGCCCAGCGGCCCGGTCAGCGAGTCGGCCTCGCGGGTGTCGAGGATGAGCACCGCGCGGCCCTGCTCGACGACAAACTCGGGCGGAACGCGCGCGACGCCGTCGGCGCCGACGTGCCGGGTCTCAAGCCAGTTGAAGCGGCGCAGGCGCTCCTCCACCGGGAGGGTCATCGGGAGCTTCAACGGATCAGGTGGGATCGAAGCGCGGGCGTCGCTCATCGCGCGCGATCATTGCATCGTCTCGCGACGGAGTGGCCCCGAAGATCCGCGCGATGGCCGCGACGGCGCTACAGGTCGATGATCACCACGCCGCGGTCCTTGTCAGACTCGTCGCGGTTGTGGCGCTGCTTCGGTGCGGGCGGCAGCGGGAGCTCGATGCGCGGCTGCTCATAGCGGCGCTGCTGCTCCTGCTCCCGTCGTCGGATCTCTTCGATGATGTAGGGAGGGAGCACGGCCCGCGCCTCCTGCGGCAGTCACGCGGCGTGCGCGACCTGAACCTGACAGGGACTATAGCAACGAGGGTTCCGCGATCAAGGGACCGATCTGCTGCTGCGAGAAACGGATTCATCGTAGGGTTGTCCCACCCCGACGGATGCCCCTGCACGGACGCGCCAGCCCCCTGCTCTTCGCCCTGTGCGCGGCCCTCCTGCCCCTGCCCGCGGGCGCCGTCACGGACTACGACCCGCAGAACCGCGGGTGGAACGGCTGCTCTGAGCTCGTGCGCGCGGCGGCCGAGGCCGATGTCGACCTGCGCCCGGTGCGGGTGTTGGATTGGGACCAGGTGCAGCGGGGTCAGGCGCTGCTGGTGCTCTACCCCACCGAGAGCCTCGGGGTGGCGGACGTGTCGGCCTTCGTCGAAGAGGGCGGGCGCGTCGCGTGGTTCGACGACTTCGGCGCCTCCCGCGCGCTGCTCGACTGGCTGCAGTTCCGACGTGTACCGATCGAGCAGGGTACCGCCCATGACCCCTCCATGCGGGAGCTCCTCGTCGCCCCGGCGCGGGCGCAGCACCCGCTCACCGAGGGGGTCGAGGCGTTGATCACCAACATCCCCGTGGCCTACACGCACCCCCGGCTCACGCCGCTCTTCGACTTCGGCGAACCCGCCCAGGGGCTCGTGCTCGTGGGGCAGGTCGGCCGCGGGAAGCTCATCGTCGGCGGCGACCCGAGCGTGTTCATCAACACCATGCAGCAGTTCCCCGGCAACCGTCGCTTCGCCCGAAATCTCCTGGAATTCCTGGCCGCGGGGAGCTCTCCGCGGGTGACCCTGGTCTTCGGCGACACCCGGGTGCGAGGCGCATGGCGGGGGCGCGGGCGCGCGCAAACACGGCAGCGCGAGGCGGTGAACACCCTGAACGAGTCCCTCCGGGCGCTGGGCGAGGCGCTCTCGGTGCCCGCGGCGCTGCGGCCGCTGTCGGCGCTGCTCGGCGCGGCGGTGTGCGCGGTGCTCGGGCTGCTCACCTGGGGGCGGCGACCCAGCGAGCGCTACGGTCCTCGCGGCCCCGTGGGCGCCGTCGCGGGGGTGTCAGAGCGCGTGGCGATCTTTGGTGCACCCCGCGCGAACCTGCTGTTCCCTGCGCTGTTTGCGCGACGTCACCTCGAGCGCGCCCTGCTCCGGGCCGCGGGCCTGCGACCGCCCGTGGAGTCTCGCAGCGTGCTCGCGCGGCTCCGCGACCGGCTCGACGACGACGCCCGTCGCGAGGTGGTGGCGATCCTCGACGCGCTCGACGCGCTCGCGCAAGAGGCCGAGTCGCGGCGGGGACTGCGCGTCGACGCGGGGAGATTCCTGTCGCTCTGGCGGCGGATCGGTGCGATCCTCGCGCGGCTCGAGAAGACCGAATGAGCACAGAGCACGCGAGCGACGAGACCGTCGCGAAAGCGCGCGGGGCGATCCGCGCTGTCCTCGATGAGGTGACCCGATCGTTCGTGGGTCACCCCGAGATCCCTGAGCTCATCGTGACGGCGCTGCTCGCGCGCGGTCACTGCCTGCTCGAAGGGGTCCCCGGCGTCGCGAAGACCACGCTGATCAAGGCCGTGGCCGCGGCCATCGGCGGGTCGTTCAAGCGCATCCAGTTCACCCCCGACCTGCTCCCGAGCGACATCACCGGCACCTACGTGCTCTCCGCCCGCGAGGGGGGGAGCTTCGTGCTGCGCCAGGGACCCATCTTCGCCCACGTCGTGCTCGGTGATGAGATCAACCGCGCGCCCGCGAAGACCCAGAGCGCGCTGCTCGAGGCGATGCAGGAGTCGCAGGTCACCATCGACGGCGAGACGCACAAGCTGCACGCGCCCTTCTTCGTGCTCGCGACGCAGAACCCCATCGAGCAGGAGGGCACCTACCCCCTGCCCGAGGCCCAGGTCGACCGCTTTCTGATGCGCGTCGTGGTGCCGTACCCCAGCGCGGAGGATGAGATTCGCATCCTGCGCACCTACGCCGTGAAGCCCCCGGAGCCGCGGGCGGTGATCTCCCTCGGTGAGGTGCTCTGGCTGCAGAACGCGGCCGACTCGGTGCACGTCGACGACGAGGTGCTCGCCTACGCCGTGGCGCTCACGCAGTACACGCGCTCGCACCCGCAGGTCGCCCTCGGCGCGTCGCCCCGGGCCTCCCTCGGCCTGGTGCTCGCGGCGCGGGCCGCGGCGCTGGTCGATGGCCGCGGCTATGTCATCCCCGACGACGTGAAGCGCGTCGCCCCGCACATCCTCACCCACCGCTTGATCCCGAGCGCCGAGGCATCGGCCGACGAGGCCCAGCCTCGCGAGGCCGTGGTGCGCGAGGCGCTCGCGCGGGTGCCCTACCGACGCGCCGACGCGCGCGCAGACAGCGCAGGCCACGGCGCCTCCTCGGTGGTGAGCGGCACGCGGTGATGCGCGTCGCCGTCGCGCTCCTCGCGCTCGCGGGTTGCGCGGCGTCTCCGGCCCCGACACCCCGGGCGCGCCCGCCCGAACCCCTCGATGCATCGCCGGGGATGACGGACGCGGCCGCGGTGGATGTGCCCCCGCCACACCCCGCGCACCTCCGGGTGGCCGACGCGCTGGCCGACGCGGCGGAGCTCCCCGAGGCCGAGGCGGCGTGGCTGCCGTCGCGCGTGATGGGCGCCATCGTCGACGCGACTGGCGCGCTGCCCGCCCCGACGCCGCCGCGCTTCGAAGACGGACGGTTCACCTGGTCGCTCCTCGCGCCGCCCGAGTCCCGAGGGATCGAGGGCGCGTGTGCGGCCGTCGCGAGGGTTGATCCGCGGGTGGCGTGCGCCGAGGACACGGTGCGCTGGGCGGGCGCGGAGCGAGCGCGGGTCGCCGTGGGCTGGCGCGCGACAGCGTCACGCCCGGCCGTCACCCTCGCCCAGCCACTGCGCGCGTTGTCGCGCCTCGGCCCCGAGGTGTGCCTGGTGCATGCCCAAGAGACGCTTCGCACCGTCGACCTCACGGTGCGCGTCGCGAACCCCGAGGCGCTGGGGCGAACGCTCGCGGTGATGGCGGTCTCGCCGGGGATGGCAGGGGTGATCCTCGTGCGGATGGAGCCCGCGGGAGACGCCCTGCGCGCGTTGCTGTCGTGGCCCTCGGAGCGCGCGGGGGAGGCGCCCGCCGACCTTGGAGACGACCCATGGCCGCGGCGCTGCGACGGCGCTTCGACCGTGGGCGCGGGCGTGGCCGCGGGGACGATCCCGACGATGCGCGCGGCGGTGGCGGGGCGCGCGGCCCGCGGCGCGGTGCTGGCCCTGGGACGTCAGGCCTGGATGGTCACCGAAGGGGATGTCGTGGGCGACGCCGTCGTGCGTCGGGTCGAGGCGACGCGGGTGGTGCTCACGCGCCGGGGTCGAGAGACGGTGGTGCGATGGGCCCCGTCCGCCTCGCGCTGATCTCCGCGAGGCGCGCGTAGAGGTCGTCGGGCTGAAAGGGCTTGCTTACGAATCCGTCGGCGCCCGCGGCGATCACGCGCTCCTGCGTGGGGGTGCTCGCGTCGGCGCTGACCGCGATGACCGGCGTGGTGTCGCCGTCGACGCGGAGCTGTCGCAGCACCTCGAAGCCGTCGAGCTCGGGCATGTGCAGGTCAAGGAGCACGACGTCGTAGGACCGCGGACGCATCGCGCGGAGCCCCTCGGCGCCGTCGTCGACGCAGGTGGTGTCGACGCGCCAGAGACGGAGGAAGCGCGTGACGACGATCTGGTTCATGGGGTTGTCTTCTATCACCAGCACGCGAAGACCGCTGAGGTCCCGACGCGGCGCGCTGCGGCGGGTGGTGTGGTCGTGGTCCCGTTCCAGAAGGAGGGAGACGGTGAACTCCGAGCCGTGCCCCACGGTCGAGCGCACGGTGATCGCCCCGCCGTGGAGCCGCGCGATGCGCTGCGAGATCGCCAGCCCGAGGCCCGTGCCGCCGTACCGTCGCGCGGTGCCGCGGGTCGCGGGGGAGAACGCGTCGAAGAGCGTGGGGAGCAGCTCTGCCGCGATGCCGGGCCCCGTGTCTGACACCTGCAGCTCGACGCGCAGCGACGCGCCCTCGACGCCGACGAAGCGCGCGTGGATCGCGACCTCGCCCTTCTCGGTGAACTTCACCGCGTTGCCCATGAGGTTGAAGAGGATCTGGTTGATCCGCACGCTGTCGCCGCGCAGCGCGGCCGGGAGCGCGGGGTCGATCTCGAGGCGCAGCGCGGTGCCCTTCTGCATCGCGCGCAGGCGCTCGGCCTGGGCCACGCCGTGGAGCAGGCGGCGCAGGTCCAGCGGGAGCATGTCCATCTCCAGCGCGCCGGCTTCGATCTTCGCATAGTCGAGCACGTCGTCGACCAGGGACTGCAGGTGCTGGGCCGAGAAGAGCAGCGTGTCGAGGAGCTCTCTTCGGTCGTCGGAGAGCTCCCACCGCTCCATGAGGCGGGCCGCGCCGACGATGCCGTTGAGGGGCGTGCGCACCTCGTGGTTCATCGTGCTGAGAAAGCTCTGCTGGGTCATCACCGCGAGCTCCGCGCGCTCCTTCGCCTGCTCCAGCGCCGCAGTGCGCTCCAGCACCTTGCGGGCGAGGTCCTCCTGGGCGGCGCGCCGGGCGGCGTGGAGCGCGGCGAGTTCGGTCTGCACCGCGCGGAGCGCGAGGTAGAAGTCGCGGGTCAGCGCGTCAGCCGCCGGGGGCACGTCGACGGCCGTGGCGTCGGGCTCGCGGGTGACCGTCAGCAGCAGTTGCATCAGCGACTCCAGGCGGTCGTCGCGAGTCGACATCTCGGCGGCGTCGCCCCTGCCCAGGAGGATCCCCAGGGACTCCCGAAGCGATCGCTGCGCGTACGCGAATCGGCCGCTGCCGAGCCAGCCCGCGCGGAACATCGCCCCGACCCACCGACTGCCCTCGGAGAAGATCGCCACGGTCTCGTCCCGCGGGTCGCGGTGCGCGCGGACCAGGTCCAGCCCGGTGCGCACCACAGCGAACGTCGTGCCCTCCAGCGCGCGGAGGTCGACCAGGGTCGCGAGGGCTCCTCCCTCGGCCGCGACCCGCACCTCGCGGTAGACCTCAAAGACCCGCTGCATCTGCTGCCGCTCGTCGAGCACCCCGCGGATCAACGCGACGAACACGCCGGGGCGCACCAGTGCCATTGTCACCGAGCCGCGCGTGCCGCGGATCGTCCAGTCCGGCGCGGTGAGCACCTCCAGGCGGCGTCCGCCGAGGTGGATCCCGCCGCTCGCCATGCCCTGCGTGAACCATCGGTGCTCGTCGTCAACGTCGGCGCTTGCTTCGTCGGCGCCCCGGAGGGTCGTGAGGATTCGGCGAAGGACCGACATGGCGCGCCAGCGTCTCCCCCCACGGAGCGAAATGCAACGCGCGCCTCGCCGCGCGTGGTCGGGCGCGTCGCGTGGCCCCATGAACCGGCATCGACGACACGCCCTGCGTTGCGGTAGAGGCGTCTCTCAACGAGGACCGTGATGAGCACCGCAGACGCAAGGGTTCAGGAATCGAAGCTCAACCGGGTGGCGTGGGCGCTCTCCGCCGTGGTGCTTCTGCTCGTGGGTCTCATGCGCCGCGTGAAGATCCCGTCTCCCATCGATTTCGGGTTCCTGCCGCCGGTGCACGCCGGGCTCAACGCCCTGACGGCCGTGGTGCTCGTCGCCGCCCTCGTGGCCATCAAGCGCCGCAACGTCGCGCTGCACCGCGGGCTGATCTTCACCGCGCTGGGCGCCTCGACCCTCTTTCTGCTGTCGTACGTCGCCTATCACTTCACGAAGGCCGAGGTGGTTTTCGGCGACCTCGACCACGACGGCGTGCTCTCGGCGGTGGAGCGCGCCGCCGTCGACGGCTCGCGGCCGCTGTACCTCGCGCTGCTCGCCTCGCACATCGTGCTCGCCGCGCTCGTGCTGCCCTTCGTGCTGTTCACCTTCAACCGCGCGTACACCCGGCAGTTCGAGCGCCACGCCCGCATGGCCCGGTGGGTGTTCCCGATCTGGCTCTACGTCGCCGTGACGGGTCCGGTCTGCTACGCGATGCTCCGGCCGTACTACCCCTGAGCGGTGCGGTGGTCACCGCCGCCCCAGGTGACCGATGTCTCTCCCGTCGCCCAGGTAATCGCCTTCGCGCGTCCGTGGGCCTTGGGTGCGACCGAGCGGTCGTGCACCATAGGTCCATGACGCGACAGGTCCTCGGCTCGGTGTGCCTCGCGGCGTTCATGGCCTGCAGCGCCGAGGAAGAGATCGGCGAGGTCACCGGCGGCAACGGCGAGGTCTCGCGCGACGCCGGGCGGCGGCTCGACGTGCCCGGCGGAGGCCGCGACGCGGGCGCCACCCCTCGCGCAGACGGCGGGGGCGCGACGGGCGCGACCGACGGGGGCGCAGGCACCCCGCGGGACGGATCCGTGGTGACGCCGGGCGGCCCGGAGATCTGCGACAACGGCCGAGACGATGACCTCGATGGCATGGTCGACGAGAACTGCGCCTGCGCGCAGGGGACCACCCAGCAGTGCTGGATGGGCGACGCGACCAACGCCGGCGTGGGCGCGTGCACCTACGGGCAGCAGCGCTGCGAAGGCGAGGGCGAGTTCGGTCGCTGGACCGCGTGTGAGGGCGTCGGGCGACCGGGTCTCGAGATCTGCAACATGCTCGACGACGATTGCGACGGCGAGATCGACGAGGGCTGCCTCTGTCAGATCCCCGAGCATCGCCCGTGTTACCCGGGGCCGCCGAACACGCAGAACGTGGGGCAATGCCGCGGGGGCAACCAGACCTGCATCCGCACCTCCGGCGGGCAGTCGGGGTGGAGCATGTGCGTGGGCGCCGTGGTGCCGCAGCCCGAGGTCTGCGACGGCTTCGACAACGACTGCGACGGCCGCGTCGACAGCGGCTGCGACTGCCGCCCCGACGAGGCGCGCCCCTGCTACGAGGGTCCCGCGGGCACGTCGGGCGTGGGCGCCTGCCGCGCGGGGGTGCAGCGCTGCTACCGCGGCATGGTCGCGGGCAGCGGCTGGGGCGGGTGCGAGATGCAGACCCTGCCCTCGCGCGAGACCTGCGACGACGGGATGGACAACGACTGCGACGGTCGCCTCGACTGCGCCGACCCCGACTGCATGGGCACCGCCGCGTGCCGCCCGTGCATGCCCGGCGGCGAGCGCTTCACCCTGCGCGCGACGCCCGCGGAGGTGCTCTTCGTGGTCGACCGCTCGGGCAGCATGTCGTCGCGCACCAGCGACGGCAGCACGCGCTGGAACGCCCTGGTCAGCGCGGTGCGCGCGGTGATCCCGTCGCTCGACGCGAGCCTGCACATGGGGCTGCTCATCTTTCCCGACCCCGGGAGCTGCTCGGTGCCCTCAACGCCCCAGGTCACGATCCGACAGCCGGGCGCCACGGCCGTGATCAACGGGCTCGCGGCCCGCGGCCCCACCGGCACCACGCCCACCTACCAGGCCATCGACACCGCGGAGCGGTACTTTCGCGCCAACGCCACCACCCGCCGTCGGTACGTCGTGCTCGCCACCGACGGCGCGCCCAACTGCGGGTACGACAGCGACGACGTGACCACCCGCATCCGCACGCTGCGCAGCGGCCTCGGGGTCGACACCTTCGTGCTGGGCATCCCAGGCACCGACAGCTCCCTGCGCGGACCGCTGAACGCCTTCGCGCAGGCGGGCGGACGGCCCCGCGCGGGCGGCACAGCGTTCTACGAGGCGGGCTCCACCGTGGAGTTCGAGACCGCGCTGCGTGCGATCACCGCGTCGGCCGCGAGCTGCACCTATCGCTTCGCCACGCGCCCGTCGGATCCGCTTCGGGTCACCGTTCAGTTCGACGGCCGCACCATCGCCCGCGAGCGCACCAACGGCTGGGACTACACCGACACCACGGGCCTGGAGATTCGCTTCTACGGCACCGCGTGCACGCAGCTGCAGGGCGGGTCGGTGCGCGAGGTCACGGCGAGCTTCAACTGCGGTTGAGGGTCAGCGCTCGCAGAGGGCCACGGGGTATCCCCCAAGGGCGGTGCCCGACGGGGAGCAGCGCATGCCGGTGGGGCACACGCCGTCGGCGCACATGCGAGTGCAGTAGCCCGTGGTGCCGCCGCCCGGCGCGGGGAGGCACAGCGAGGTCTCGCAGTCGCTCCCGCGGGTGCAGGTCGACCCGAGCCCACCCGTGCCTGCGGGGCGGCAGACGAGGATGATGGGGCTGGTGGCGCTGTCTGCTTCGGGCTTGCATCCGAAGCCGGGCGGACAGCCCCCCGCGGGCGTGCACACCTGGATGCAGGTGCCGCCGCTGGTGCCCGCCTCGCAGAGGCCGCTGCGGCAGAGGTTGATCGCGCCGGCGTTGGCGTTGCAGCTCGCGCCGATACGGTCGCTGCCGGCCACGTCGCCACCGAGCACGTCGAGCGGCGGCACGCACACCGACACGCCATCGACCGACTGACACCGATAAGGCGCGAGCACCAGCGGCACGCCCGCGTTGTCGAGGATCGCGCGGCGCGGGCAGTCGGCGGCGGTGCGACACATCGCCGAGCAGCCGCGAAAGCTCGTGCCCATGATCCCGCCGAGGCACACGCTCGTCGCGCAGTCGGAGCCGCGGTTGCAAGGCAGCTCGACTTCCACACACACGTTGGGCTGCCCGCCCCCGAGGGGCTGACACGCGAAGCCCGCGGGGCAGTCGGCGCCGTCGGCGCACTCGCGGGTGCAGTGCTGCACCGACGCGCCGGTGGTGGTGTAGCAGAAGCGCGCGCAGCGGTTGTCGTTGATGTTGCAGGGCGTGCCGGTGTCGTCGGGCACGCAGCGACCGGTCGGCCCGTTCATCGCGCAGAGGTACCCGTTGCCGCAGTCGCGCCGCGAGCCGCAGCTCCGCGTGCAGAAGCGTGTGCCCGCGCGGGTCGCCGCGCAGTCACCCGAGGCGCAGTCGGTGTTGGTGGCGCAGGGGTCGAGGTAGCCGCCCAGCGGAGGACCGCGGTCCGTCGGCGCGACCGGGAGGTCGGGAGGATTCACGATGTCGGGTTGCGGCGTCACCACGTCCATCGGCGCGACCACGATGTCGGGTTGCGGCGTGACGTTGTCGAGCGGCGTCACCACGTCGGGCAGCGGCGTCACCACGTCGGGCGACACGGGGCGGTCCGGCGCGGCCTCCACGTCGCTCGCGTCGACGCCGACGGGAGACGCATCGCGTGCCCCTGACACGCAGCGGCCGTTGATGTCGCAGATGCCCTCGGCGCAGTCGCGGTCCTCGGCGCACTCGGCGCGGCACACCTGGTCGATGTCGCAGTAGCGGCGAAAGCCGCACTCGCTGTTGATCGTGCACTCGGTCTTGGCGCAGCGCGCGGTCGCGCCCATCCAGAGGAGGCCCGAGAGGAGTGCGATCGCGCTGGCGCGCAGAGAGGTCAAGCGAGGACGCATCGTCGGGAGCATACCCCCGACGACGGCGCCAGGACGAGGCAGCTTGAGCTACGCGGCGGGGGCGCCGCAGCTCGGGCACTGCCGCAGCTCCGCGGCGAACACCGACTTGCAGTGACCGCAGGCCCGCCGCCCGACCCGCGCGTCGGGCGCGATGGGCTTGAGCGTCGGGAAGACCACGGCCATCTCGGCGCTCGACATCACGTCGTTCACGTCGCTGGGCACCCAGATCACCTCCATCGCCTGGAGCGCGCCGGGCCCGGCGAGGAGTACATTGAGGTCGGTGTTCAGCGCGAGGCGGTTCGACGCGGGGAGGAATCCCGGCATCGGACCACGGCGCGACACGATCAGCGTGACGACCACGAAGCCGCCGCCCTCTTCGGCGTTGGCGCGCTGCCGCGGTCCCTGCACCGAGCGCAGGCCGCCGCCGTCTTTGCGCAGGGTCTCCACCATGAAGCGCCCGCGCTCGGTGTCGACCGCCTGCTGGAACATCTGCTGCGCCTGCTGCATCGAGAGGTTCTCGGCGAGCGCGTGGTGCGTGAGCAGGGCGTTATCGAGGTAGCGTGACAGCATCTGCCCGAGCATCTGCGCCGCGGCGGCGAGCCCCGCGTCGGTGCTCATGTCGACCTGCCGCGCGATCTGGTCGATCTCCCCCTGCACGCGGGCGCGCACGCTGGAGTCGAACGCGATCGCCAGCGCGCCGAGGCTGAAGGTCTCCTGGAAATGCATCGGGCCCATGGGCATGGGCGGCGCCATGTAGGCAGGCACGGGTCCCTGATTCTTGTTGCGGGCGTTCATGACGATGGCGAAGAGCACGATGATCGCGAAGATCGTGAGGATGCAGCACATCCCCCCGCCGGAGTCGCCGCCGGAGCGCGAGCCGTAGGAGGTGCCGCCGTAGGTGGTGCCGCCGTAGCTCCCGCCCGAGCCGGTGGACCACGTCGTGCGTGAGCTTGACGAGCCGCTGCGATAGCCGCCGCCCCCCGACGAGGAGGACGACGACGAGCGGCCGCTGCCCCAGCGCGAGCCGCCGAAGCTGCCGCCGGTGTTCTGACCGAGGGCGTAGAGTGGGAGCAGGAGCCACGCGGCGGCGCACGCGGCCAGGACCCAACGGCGGATCGATCGCATCGGCGCCGACGCTACCACGACGCGCCTACCGCGGGCAGCGAACCCGCGCGACCAGCAGGCGCCGCCCCTCGCGCAGCACCGCGAGGAGCTCGCCCGAGTCGCGCACGGTGATCGCCTCGGGGCCAGCGAGCTGCGCGCGCAGGGACACGGGCGGTAGGGTCGCGCCGGAGGCGTCCATGCGGTGCAGCGTGGCGCGCTCCCCGCGAGCGTCATGGAGGAGCGCGAAGACCCGTCCGCCGCGGGACTCCAGCGCGTCCAGGGAGAGGCCCGGCGGCGTGGCCCCGGCGGCGGTCCCCTCGGCGGCGAGGCGAGAGAGCTGCGGTGCGCCCGCGGGGGTGAGCTGCACCATCATCGCGCTGCCGTCGACGGCGACGGGGCCGCGCGCGCCGCGGGGCCATGGGGTGCGGGTGACCTCGCGCCCGCGTGCGTCGAGGTTGACCACCCAGCGCGCGTCCGACTGCGCGACGTTCAGCGCCAGCTCCGCGCGATCGGGCAGCCACGCGAGGTCGAAGATCTCCCCCGCGCCCATGCCCTGCGCGCCGCCCCGGGGGATCGCGAGCGCGTCGGTGCGCACCGCGTACACCTCCGCCAGTCCCCCCGTGGACCAGACCGCCGCGAAGTC
>JBILLI010000802.1:0-3514 GCA_044376155.1 Polyangiales bacterium | reverse complement strand
CGCAGCGTCGGGATCTCCTTGTCGCACAAGCCCTTCTGCGCGATGGCGCAGCGCGGGTGAAACGCGCACCCCGGGGGAGGGTTCAGCGGCGACGGCACGTCCCCCTCCAGCGGGAGCCGCACGCGGCGCTTCGCGGGGTCGGGCGAGGGCACCGCCGAGAGCAGCGCGCGGGTGTACGGGTGCCGCGGCGACTCGCTGACCTCCGCGGCGCCGCCGAGCTCCACCACGCGACCGAGGTACATCACCGCGATGCGGCGCGAGAGGTAGCGCACGATGTGGAGGTCGTGAGAGACGAAGAGGTAGGCGAGGCCGAGCTCCTCCTGGAGGTCCTTCAGGAGGTTCACGATCTGCGCCTGGATCGACACGTCGAGCGCGGAGATGGGCTCGTCGGCGACGATGAACCGCGGCGACACCGCGAGCGCCCGCGCGATGCCCACGCGCTGCCGCTGCCCGCCGCTGAACTCGTGGGGGTAGCGGTCACCCTGTTCCGCGCGCAGGCCCACGCGGGTGAGCAGCTCGTCGACCCGGGTGTCTCGCGCCGCGCGGGTGGGCGCGAGGTGGTGGATGTCGAGCGCCTCGCCCACGATGTCGCGCACCCGCATGCGAGGGTTGAGCGAGGCGTAGGGGTCTTGAAAGATCATCTGCATCCGACGGCGCAGCGGGCGCAGCGCCGACGAGGAGAGCCGGGTGATGTCGCGCCCCTCGAAGCGGATCGTGCCCGCGCGCGGGTCGATGAGCCGCAGGGCGGCGCGGCCGAGGGTGCTCTTGCCGCAGCCGCTCTCGCCCACGAGCCCGAGGGTCTCGCCCTCGAAGACCTGCAGCGAGACCCCGTCGACGGCCTTCACCGTGCCCTTCGCGCCGAAGAGTCCGCGGCGCACGTCGAAGTGCACGCGCAGGTCGTCGAGCTCCAAGAGGGGAGGGGTCACCCGGCCTCCAGCACGCAGCGCGCGGCGCGGGGGTCGGTGTCGCGCGCGAGGTCTCCGCGTACCTCGCCGGGGAGGGCGATGCGGTAGAGCTCGGGCTCGCGGGCGCAGGCGTCGGTGGCGCGGTCGCAGCGGGCGCGAAAGCGGCACCCAGGGGGGAGCGTGCGCAGGTCGGGGACCATGCCCGGGATCGTGGGCAGGCGCGCTGCGGTGAGGTTGTCGCCGTAGCTCGGCACCGAGCGCAGCAGGCCGCGGGTGTAGGGGTGGCGGGGGTCGGCGAAGAGGTCCTGCACCGGGGCGCGCTCGACGATGCGGCCGGCGTACATCACCGCGACCTCGTCGACGAAGTCGGCCACGAGCCCGAGGTCGTGGGTGATCAGCAGCACGGCCATGCCGAGGCGCGCGCGGAGGTCACGGAGCAGGTCCATGATCTGCGCCTGAATGGTCACGTCGAGGGCGGTGGTGGGCTCGTCGGCGATGAGCAGCCGGGGCTCACACGCGAGGGCCATGGCGATCATCACGCGCTGCCGCATACCGCCGCTGAGCTGGTGGGGGTAGGTGTCGGCGCGCTCGGCGGGGGAGGGGATGCCCACGAGCCCGAGGAGCTCC
The DNA here is from genome assembly GCA_044376155.1 of Polyangiales bacterium. Taxonomy (GTDB): domain Bacteria; phylum Myxococcota_A; class Polyangia; order Polyangiales; genus JAWKRB01. The sequence goes on along the minus strand of JBILLI010000802.1, from coordinate 1,982 downwards.
ACCGCGCGGTCGCGGGCGGCGCGTCGCGAGCGCGCGCGGTGATGCACCCGCACCGCTTCGGCGATCTGGTCGCCCACCGTGTAGACCGGGTTGAGGGAGCTCATGGGCTCCTGAAAGATCATCGCGATGCGCGCGCCCCGCACCGCGCGCATCTCCTTCTCCGAGAGGGAGATCAGGTCGCGACCCTCGAAGATCACCCGCCCCGCGGCGATGCGCCCGGGGGGCTGTACGAGGCGCAGCAGAGAGAGGGAGGTCACGCTCTTGCCGCAGCCGCTCTCGCCCACCAGCGCGAGGGCGCCGCCCTCGGCGACGTCGAAGCTCACGTCGTCGACCGCGCGGAGGGCTCCGGCGTCGGTGCGAAACTCGGTGACGAGCCCGCGCACCGAGAGCAGGGGGGCGGCGCTGCGCTGTGATTCCGGCGCCATGCGTGAGGGTCCGTACCGTACACGCCGCGGGCGGCGGGCGAAACCGCTGTGTGGCGGGGCGGCGGCGGCAGGGACTACCCTCGCGGGACCATGCGAACCCGACTGACGATCCCGACTTCGCTCGCCTGGTCCGTCGTGACCGCGTGGGGCTGCGGCCAGCCCTCGGCTGGGACCGACGCGTCGCTGGAGGCCGCCGTGCGCGACGTGGCGCCCGACCTGCCCGACGCCTCGCGACGGTGTGCGCCCTTTCCGTTTGATCCCACGCCCGGGCGGCTCGCGGTGCAGTGCGTGCCTCGGCGCGGCGTCTCGCTCGCGTGTCCGCGAGAGAACGTGTGCCTGCCCGAAGACTGCCCCGCGCACTGCGAGGGCTGCGTGACGACGCTCGGGTGTGTGCCCGACGACACCGTCGACGCCGGGGTCGAGTGCGTCGGGGGGATCACCTGTCGCAGCGACGGGTGCAACCCAGGCTGTCGCGCGGTCGGTTGATGACCGCGTGGAGGCCCGGGTGGTCTCCAGACAAGATGCTCGCCGGGCGCGATGATAGCCTTCGCGACGTGCGCCGCGCCGGAACCGCTCCCGCGCCCCTCTCTCGCGCCCTTCGCGCGCGGTGGCGCCTGACCCTCGCGGCGCTGCTGCTCACGCCCCCGGCGAGCGCGTGGTGCCGCACGACCTGGCCGCACGCGCCGCCGGGGGTCTGTGAGCAGGGCACGCCCGTCTCGTGGGCCGTCGGGTGCGTCGGGGTGCACCTCAACACCCGCGCGCTGCGAGATCCGGCCGACGCGGGGCAGGACCTCGACGGCGTGCTCCGTCGGGCCTTCGCGCGCAGCCTCGCGGCGTGGAGCGACGCTGACTGCGCGGGCTCGCGCGTGCCCGCGCTGCAACTCGTCGACGCGGGGGACGTCGACGCGCCCCTCGACCTCGCGCGCGATGGTCGCAACGTGATCTCGGTGAACCGACGCTGGTCCCCCGACGCCTACCACCTGCCCGGAACCGTCGCGTTCACCGTGGTCACCACGGACGTGCGCAGCGGCTCGCTGCTCGAGGCCGACATCGAGATCAACGCGCGGTCCCCCGAGAACCCCCTGGGACGCCGCTGGGACGACGGCGCGCCAACGTGGGGCGAGGTCGACGCGCCCTCGGCCCTGCTGCACGAGCTCGGTCACCTCGCGGGCCTCTGGCACTCGCTGGAGCCCGGCGCGGTGATGGAGGCCTCGGTGGACATCGAGCGCCAACGCCGGTCCCTCACGGCCGACGATCGCGCGGGGGTGTGTGGGATCTATCCGGGCGGCCCGGCGGCGCCGCGCGCGGTGCGTTGTGTGCCCGAGCGCCCCGTCGCCCGCGGCGTGTCGGGTTGCGCCGCGTCCCCGTTGAGGGATGGGCGCGGCCTCGGCGCGTGGACGTGCGCGGGGGTCGCGGCGTGCCTCTCGCGCGCGTTTCGACGACGCCCGCGGCGGGCTGGGCCGCGGGTCACTCCCCGAGCGGGTGCGCGGTGAAGTGCTCGACCATCAGGTCGAGAAAGGCCCGGGTGCGCGGGGCGAGGTGCTGCTCGCTGGGGTA
>JBILLI010000801.1:0-3516 GCA_044376155.1 Polyangiales bacterium | reverse complement strand
GTGGTTGTCCCAGAGCAGGAACCACGGGTGTGCCGCCCGCGCCGCGCGGAGGTCGGGGTCGCTGAGGTACAGCGCGTGTCGGCGGCGGTGGCTGGCGACGTCGGTAAGGTCCTCGATCTCGCCCGAGGCCGGGACGCGCACGCGCTCCTGCGGATCAATGGAGTCGTAGATGTAGTCCCCGAGGTGGACCACGAGGTCGAGGTCATCGCGCTCGGCGATGCGGCGGTAGGCGTTGAAGTACCCGCTGAACAGACTGCTGCAGCTCGCCACCGCGAAGCGCAGCGCCGAGACGCTCCCGGTGGGCGCGGTGCGCGTGCGCCCCAGCGCGCTGGGGGATCCGTCGGGCGCGCGAAAGCCGTAGTAGTAGGTCTGTGCGGGGCGCAGCCCGCTCACCTCGACGCGCGCGGTCCCGTCGTCGTCGGGCCGCGCGGTGACCTCACCCTGGGCCACCACGGTCGAGAGCGCCGGGTCACTCGCCACCACCCAGCGCAGCGCTGTTGGCGCGGTGGCAGCGACGCGGGTCCAGAGCGTGACGCGGTCGGGACCAGGGTCCCCCGAGGCCACCCCGTGCGCGAAGGGACCGCAGTCCGACGCGAGGCCCGGGAGCGCGAAGGTCTCCGCGCGAGGGCGCACCTCGATGCGCAGCCCGGCCGCCGTGACCACCGTGGGCCGGGCGACGGCGGGCGCGCGAAAGACCAGGTCGGCGCCGCGCGCGGTGCCATAGAGCAACGGCCATCCCCCGACGGCCGTGGCCGCCTGCGCCGCCGCGCCGGGGATCACCACCTCGGCGCAGCTCGTCACGGTGCGATCCGGCGGCGGGACGTCCTCGGGCGTCTCGGCGTCGACGATGTCGGTGGCGCCCGCGTCGGACTTCGCGGCCGGGCGGTCTTGCGGAATGTCGGTCGGCGCGCTGGCGTCGACGGGGGCGGCGTTGCGGTCACAGCCGACGGCGGCGAAGAGCAGGAGCAGGGCGGCGTGGCGGCTCACGGGCCGACGCTACGCCGCCTTTGGGTGGGTCCAACAGAGGCACCTCCCCGCCGTCGCGTCGATTTCACGTCGGCGCGTGCCACTGCCGCATCAGCGCCACGGCGTGAAGGGACGCACCGTGATGCTAGCGTGCGCCGCGTGACCTCCCCGCTCCGCGCTCGTGCCCGACGTGTCCTGGTCCTGTGCTCGCTCGTCGCGGGATGCGGCGCCGCGCCATCCCCAACGCCCACGGACGCGTCGGTCGACGTCATCCCCGACGTCCCCGCACTGCCCCCTCGCGCGGCCGGGACACGCGCGCCGCCCACCGCCGAGTGTGACCCCGCGGACCCCACGCGCTGCCTGCTCCCGTGGCCCTCCGACGTGTTCGCCGAGCGCGCCGACACCGCCACCGGTCTGCGCGTTCGCGTTGCCCCCGCGCGCACCTTGAACCGCGACGACGTCACCACCCTCACCCGCGCCGACGGATTCTCCCGCGCGACCCCCGTGCTCGCGGGGCTCCCGCAAGAGATCGACCGCACGACCCTCGGCGACGGCCTCGACGCGGCGATCCGCGTGGTGGTCTCCGAGCCCGGCGAGGCGCTGGGCGAGGCCGTGCCCATGCGCATGCACCTCGTCGCCGACGCCGAGGGAGAGCCCCCCGGCACGCTGCTCGTGGGCTTTCCGCGGCGGCTTCTCCGTGCGGCGAGTGAGCACGTCGCGGTGCTCACCGACCGCGTGCGCGACACCTCGGGACGCGCCCCCACGGCCAGCCGTCACACCCGCGTGGCCCTCGGGCTCGACGCGCCCCGCGATGACGCCGAGCGCGCCCTCGTGGCCTACCACGCGCCCTCCCGACAGGCCCTCACCGCCGCGCGCATCGACCCCGCGCGGGTCGTGCGCGTCTGGACCTTCACCACCCGCAGCGCCGCGCAGCCCCGGGAGCCCCTGCGCGTGGTGCGTGAGGCGATGATCCGTGCGGTGCGCGAGGGCGGCGCGCGCGTCACCGTGACCACCACCCGCGCGCCCGCGGACGGGCCCGTGGCCCTCATCGCCGAGGGCTTTCTCGAAGGCCTGCCGAACCCGATGAGCGCCGACAACGTGCTGCGCTTCGACGCGCGCGGCGCGGTGACCTTCGGCGAGAGCGACTTTCGCGCGCCGTGGCGGGTGATGATCCCGCGGGGCACGGGCGCGTGGCCGGTGGTGCTCTGGGGCCACGGCACGGGCGGCGACGTGCGCGACACAAGCTTCGACGCGGTCATCGCCGCCGCGGGCGCGGCGAAGCTGAACTTCGAGTTCGACGGGTGGACCGGCGACCGCGTCATCGAGACCTTCGCGGCGTTTACCCGGGTGTTGAACGGGGTCGACGTGTCGTCGGCGCGGCTCGTGCGGGCGCTCGGCGGCGCCGCGGCGGTCACCGAGGCGCTCTTCGGCACGCGGGCCCCGCTGGCCGACGCGCTCGCGGGGAACACCCTCGGCGGCGCGATGAACCCCATCGCGGGACGTCGCCCGCGGGCGCAGGGACTGGTCTACGCAGGAGGCTCCCTCGGGGGCACCATGGGCGCGGTGATCGCGCGCACCGAGCCGCGGGTGCAGGGCGCGGTGCTGAATGTCCCGGGCGCGGCGTGGAGCCACTACACCCCCTTCGCGAACCTCTTCGCCGTGCTGCGCCCCTCGCTGCGCGTGAACTACGGCTCCGAGACCGACCTCTGGGTCTTTCTCGCGATGTCGCAGTCACTCTGGGACCTCGTCGACGGCGCCACCTGGGCCGACGACACCACCCACCGCGTGCCGACGTTGTTGCAGCAGAGCATGGGCGATCCCGTGCTGCCGAACCTGGGCACGGAGTTCCTCGCGGCGGCGCTGGGCGCGCGGCACCTCGGCACCGCCCTCTCGCCGGTGTTCGGCGCGATGAGCGCCACCGAGGTCACCGAGGGCGCGGCGCTCACGCAGTTCCGCGTGTCGGCGGGCGAGCGCGACGCGTTGGACATCCACGGCTTCGCCGCCCGCGACACCCCCGCGGGGCTCGCGGCGCAGGCGCAGCTCTCGTCCTTCGCGCTGAGCGTGCAGGCCGGGTCACCGCGCATCACCCTGCCCGACGCGTGCGCGCGCAACACCCCCGCGGGGAGCTGCGACTTCAGCGCGCGGTGAGCCCCCGCGGGTCCACGCCCCCGCTGCGGACCGCGGTTCACGCCGCCTCCCCCCGTCGTTCTCATTGCGCCCGCGCTTCTGCGGCGATTCCTCGCGGCCCGCGGGTTGCACCTCTCGCTGGGCATGAAGAACCCGCAGCGACTCCTGGTGGCCGCGCTCACCGCGACGGCCTGTGTGGCCCTCTCCCTCCCCGCCGAGGCCGTGGTGCGCGTGGGCGTCTCGGGCGGCGTTCAGCACCTCGGCAACGGCCAGGGGACCTACGGTCTCGGCCGCGTCGAGGCGAGCGCGGGGGTCTTTCCCTGGGTGCACCTCGGGGGCTACGCGCAGCTCCTGGAGGGCTTCGACCGCGCGCAGGGCGGCTGGGGCGCGGGCGGTGAGCTCGCGTTTCGCCCGGCGATCCCG
>JBILLI010000800.1:0-3519 GCA_044376155.1 Polyangiales bacterium | reverse complement strand
GCAACGGCTGGCTCGACCTCGAACGGGTGGTGCGCGAGACGCTGCTCTCGATCCGCCGCGCCGGTGCCGATCTCATCGTGACCTACCACGCGCGAGACATCGCCCATGCGCTGGACTGAGATCGCCGCCGCGTCGCTCGCGCTCGGCGGCTGCGCGTCGCCCCCGGACGAGAACGCCTGCGCGAACATCCGCGAGGTCGTCGCCGACGGCGGCTACGTCGACGACGCCTCGGGCGCGTGGGCGTCGGCGCCCTGGGAGGGGCCGCTGATCCTCGCGCCGTCGTACACGACCCTGCGCGTTCGGCACGGGCTCGGCCGCACGCCCCAGCACATCACCTGCTACACGTCGTTCTCGCCCGCCGGCGGCAACGTGGCGGAGCAGATCGGCAACACCTGCACGCTGATCCCGTCGTGCAACGGCGCCGCGGGCATCACCGCCGACTCGCTGCTCTTCCGCAACGGCGGCGGGCAGGACTTCTACTACCGCTTCGTCCTGCGCTGAGCCTCGCGCACCCGCGCGACGACCGTCGGCGCCACGCGCTCGAAGTGTGTGACCTCGGCGTCGGTGGTCTCGGGGCCGAGGCTCACCCGCAGGGCCGAAGACGCCCGCCACGGCGCGTCGGCGAAGAGGCGGAGCAGCGACTCGCTGGGCTCGCTCCGTCCGCTGCTGCACGCCGCGCGCGACGACAGCGCGACGCCCTCGAGGTCGAACGACGCCACGAGCTCGGCGCCGTCGCATCCGTGCACCGCGACGTGCGAGACCGTGGCGACCCGCGGATCGCCGCGGAGCGACGGCGACACCTCCCCCGCCGACAGCAGCGCGCGCTCTACGCGATCGCGCAGGCCCGCGACGCGAGGCTGCGCGGCGAGGCGGTCGGCCACGGTGGTCGCGGCGGCGCCGAAGCCCACCGCGGCGAGCACGGGCTCGGTGCCCGCACGCACCCCGCGCTCCTGCCCGCCGCCTCGGAGGTTCGCGCGCACCCGCTGCCCGGGCGTGAGCCACAGCGCCCCGACGCCTTGAGGCCCACCGATCTTGTGCGCCGACAGCGCCACCGCCGAGACCCCGAGCGCGCGAGGCGAGAGCGGGACCTTGCCGAACGCCTGCACCGCGTCGACCACGACCGAGGCGCCCCGCGCGTTCGCCTCGGCGATGAGGGCGGAAGCATCGTCGGCGCGCCGCCCGGTCTCGTGCTGCACCCACGACACCGCGACCAACGCGCCGGTGGGAATCAGCGACGGGTCGTACACCGCGGCGCCCTCCCGCGTCGGGAGGTACGCGAAGGGCACCCCTCGTCGCTCGGACAGCGTCTCACACGCCGCCCGCAGCGCGGGGTGCGCGCCGGGGTCGCAGAGCACCGCCCGCGCCGCCTGCGCCTCGCCCACGCCCAACACGGCCAGGTGCAGGGCCTCGGTGCCGCCTGAGGTGAACACCAGCTCGCGCGCCGCGCACCCGAGGCACGCCGCGAGGTCGGCCCTCGCCCGCTCGACCGCGTCGCGCGCCCTGCGGCCTTCGCGGTGCAGGCTGGAGGGGTTGCCGTGCTCGCCCTCCAGCGCCCGGACCATGGCGTCGCGCGACGCGCGGCACAGCGGCGCGCTCGCATGGTGATCGAGGTAGACGCGCGCGCTCACGCGGTGACCGACGGCGATGGTTCGCGCGCCACCCGCATGCGCACCAGGAGACCTCCGAGGCGGAGGCCCGCCACCGGGGAGCGCCCGCCGGGCTCGGCGATGACGCCCCCGCCGTGCGCCTCGGCGACGCCCCGAACGATCGCGAGCCCCACGCCCGCGCCGCCGTGTGGACGCGTCGGCGAGCCGTCGACCTGCACGAAGGGGTCAAAGATGCGCCCGAGCCACTCGACCGCCACGCCAGGCCCGGCGTCGCACACGAGCAGCTCGCAGTGCGTCGCGCCGCTTCGCACCTCCACGGCGACGTCGGCGTCGTCGGGGGAGAACTTGCTCGCGTTGTCGACGAGGTGACCCACCGCGCGCGCGAGTCGGTCGGCGTCGCCGTGACACGGGAGCGCGGCCTGCGGGAGGTCGACGACCAGACGCTGCCGCCGCGCTTCGAAGGACCCGCGCCGGGCGTCGAGACACCGACGCACGAGCGCGCCGAAGTCGTAGGGCGCGAAGCTGTATCGCGCGCGGCCGGCCTCCATCTGCGTCACGTCGAGGAGGGAGTCGATGGCGCCGCGCAGTCGGCGCACGGCGTCGTCCATGGCGTTCACGGCCTTCTTCTGCGCGGGCCCGAGGGGCCCGAGCTCCTCGCGCCCCAGGAGCCCGAGCCAGCCGACGAGCGGGGTCAGCGGGGTGGCGAGCTCGTGGGAGACGTTGCGGTAGAACTCCTTGCGCAGGCGGTCGGCCTCGCGCAGGCGATCGTTCGCGTCGGAGAGCTCGTAGACCTTCGCCTCGAGCCGCGCGGCGATGCGCTGGCCCTGCGCGAGCAGCGGCTCGACCGGAGGGGTGGTCGTGGCGGTCGGCGCCGCGCCGAGAAAGCCCTCCACCGTGCGCGAGAAGCTGCGGACGTCGATCGGCTTCTCGATGAAGCCGTTGCACCCCACGGCCAGGGCGGTGGCGCGGTCGCCCTCGGCCGTGATCGCCACGAGGGGAACGTCGGGCAGCCTTCCGCGCAGCAGCAGCGCGACCTCGTAGCCGTTGAGGTCGGGGACGTTGATGTCGAGCAGCACGAGGTCGGGGCGCGCCGTATCGGCGAGGCGGGCACCCTCAACACCCGAGGCCGTCTCGACCACCGTGTGCCCCACGGCGCACAGAAGTTTGCGCACCAGCAGCCGGCTCTGGGGGTCGTCTTCGATGTGCAGGATCGTCGCCACGGGGGTGACCGCAGTGTGCCACCGCGCGGCGCGCTACACCGACTCCGTCAGTCGCAGGATCACGACCGCGGCGCTCGCCAGGAGGATCAGCGTCGCGACGACGATCACCGCCCAGAGCAGCGTGCGTCGCCGCGGGACGGGCGCCGGGGCGGGTGGCGCAACCGGGAGCTGCATCGCGGGCGGCGCGGGCGGCACCGACACGAATGGCGGCGGTGGCGTGGGGCGCGCGGCCTGGGACCGGGCCTCTCGCACCATCGTGGCGAAGTCGGCCTCCATGGTCGCGTCGAGGGAGTTGTTCTGCGACGGGCGCGCGGGCGGTGCCGCGGGGGCGCTCGGGGTGGGCCGCGGTGGCATCGACGCCACCGGAGACTGGGACTCGGGCGCGGGAGGCGCCTCGGAGGCGCGCGGGGCCACGGCGGCGGCGGCGGCGGGGCGAGCCGCGGGGCGGGTCGGGGTGCGAGCGCGCGCCGACTCCTGCGTGAGGATCGAGCGCTTCTGGCGAAATCGATCGGGCTCCAGGCTGCGCAGGAACTCTCCGCGACGCGCGACGATGTCTCCGGGGTCGAGGCTGGTGGCGAGGGCGCGAAGGGCCCGCTCGAGCGCGCCCGCGGACTGAAATCGCTGGGCCGGGTCGGCGGTGAGCAGCGCGAGCAGCACCTCCTCGTAGGCCGTGGGGAACGCCGGGTCGATGG
>JBILLI010000148.1:0-12868 GCA_044376155.1 Polyangiales bacterium | reverse complement strand
AGGCGCCCTCGAAGCACGTCTGCGGCGCGACGCACGCGCGCCCGCAGGCGCCGCAGTGGGCGTTGCTCGTGCGGGTGTTCACGCACTGCCCGGCGCATCGGGTCGCGCCCGCGGGGCAGGGGCACTGGCCGGCGACGCACGCGCCGCCGTTGGGGCACACCATGCCGCACTGTCCGCAGTTCGCGGCGTCGCTCTGGGCGTTCACGCAGCGGCCGTTGCAGAGCCGCCATCCCGGCGCGCAGACGCACGCGCCCGCGGCGCAGACCGTGCCCGCGGCGCAGCGTCGCTCACACCCGCCGCAGTGGTTGCTGTCGCGGGCGAGGTCGACGCAGCCCGAGGCGCAGAGAGACTCCCCCGCGGCGCAGATCGGGGCGCAGCGCGAGCCGGCGCAGTAGCTCCCAGGATCGCAGCGTCGCGCGCAGGCGCCGCAGTGGTTGAAGTCGGTGCGAATGTCGGTGCACACGCCCGCGCAGAGGCCCCGCGGGGCGACGCAGGGGCCGACGTCGGCCACGTCGCGCGGGACATCGCGCGGCGCGTCGACGCCGACGTCGCGCGGGACGTCGGGGAGGCGCGGCGCGTCGACGCCGACGTCGCGCGGGACGTCGGGGAGGCGCGGCGCGTCGAGGGGTGGTGCGACGTCCATCCCCGACGGCGCGTCGGCGCGTGGGGTGTCGCCGGGGGCGGGCGCGGCGTCGCCGGCGGTGTCCGCCGCGGTGACGTCGAAGCCGCCGTCGCGGGCCTCGTCGAGCACGCGAAGGTCCACGGGCGCGTCGCTGGGAGGGACGTCCTCGGTCACGGGGGCGTCGAGCGGGGCCCCGGCGTCGGGGTCTCGCGCGAACGCGGCGGCGGGGTCGTCGACGGGCTCCAACAGAGAGCGCCCCGAGCAGCCCAGACCGAGCGCGGCGAGCGCCAGGGTGCGACAACGACGGATCAACACGCCTTCAAGGGACGGCCGGTCGCGCAGAAGGTGAAGCCCCGCGCCCCTCGGCGCGGTGATCGCTACCCGGAACCTGCGCCCTGCGTGCTGGCCTCGGCCGGCTCCTGGAGGATCACGGTGCCGTCGCGCGCGTCGGCGGTCTGGCGACGCCCCGAGGGCCACCGCACCTCGAAGCGCACCGGCGGATCGGCGCCGCCGCCGAAGCAGATCGTCGCGGGGCCATCGCCGAGCACTCCTCCGCCGGGGGCCATGACCTTCGGCGCACGCCGTCCTGCGGCGCTCACCGCGGTGACCACCGCGCCGCGGCCTTCGCGGTTGCTCGCCACCCCGCGCAGCGTTGCGCACCGCCGCGGAGCGCCGCGGGTGTCGTTGCGGAGCAGCAGGAGCTCGCCGATCGCCGTGGTCGACACGAGGTCGGGGTCGGTGTCGCCGTCGAGGTCCGCGGCGAGGAGGGTGCGCGCGGCGAAGCAGTCCACGCCGGGGCTCACGCGCTGGTAGCCCCCGCGGCCGTCGCCCTGCACGAAGAGCGGCAGTTGTGGAGTCTGCGAGAACCGCGCGGCGGCCACGGCGAGGTCGTCGTGCCCGTCGCCGTCGAAGTCCGCGCGCTGCTGCATCCAGGTGTAGTGCAGGCAGGCCCGAGGTTGGGTCGACGCGGCGCAGCCCGCCGGATCGCGCTGGGCGAAGCCCATCCCGAAGCGGTCGGTGGCGTCGGCGAAGAGCCCGTCGGGACCGCGGAGCAGGAGGTGATTGCGGCCGATGTTCGAGAGGTAGAGGTCGAGGTCACCATCGCCGTCGAGGTCGCCGATGGTGCCGCCCATGCCCGCGCGCGGACCCAGCAGCCCGAGGCGTCGGGCGTGGTCTTCGAAGTGGGCGCGCCCCTCTCGCTCGCCGCGTCGGAGCATCGCCACGTCGCCGTCGGTGACCCCGGGCGGCGGACCCGCGCCGTCGTCGGCGGCGTCGTTGTCCATGCTCACGAAGAGGTCGGTGGCGCCGTCGTCGTCGATGTCGAAGATCATCGCGGCGTGCACGAATCCGTGGGGCACCAGCGCCAGGGACCACCGCGCGGAGGCGTCTTGCAGCGCGAGCCCGCCGACGTTCGCGAGCACGCGGAGCTCACGCTCGCCGCCCACGACGAGGTCGAGGCGGCCGTCGCCGTCAAGGTCCCCCGTGTTGAGCGAGAGCGCCGGGCGCGACAGCGTCGTGACCCGCACCGCCGCGCCGAAGCGACCCGCGCCGAGCGCCTCGTGCACGAAGACCTCGGCGCCGCCCACGACGAGGTCGAGGTCGCCGTCGTTGTCGAAGTCCGCGAGCAGCACGGCCTGGCCCGGGGCGAGCGACGCGTCGGTGAGCGAGAACCTCATCGCACCATCGTTCGCGAGCCAGCGCGTCGCGGCCTGACCGGTGGGGTCGTGCCCGCGGGCCACCGCGAGGTCGACGTCACCGTCGCCGTCGATGTCACCCGCCGCGACGCCGCGCCAGAGCACCCCGGGCGCGGGCGCGATGGCCGCGGCCAGGCGCGGGTCGCGCGAGGTCGCGTCGACGAACCACGTCCGCGTCGGCGGCGCAGGCTCCCCGCTGCGGAGGCACGACGGCCGGTGCATCACCGCCCCCGGCGCGTCGGCGGCATCCAGCACGCTGGCATCGGCGCCGAGGTCCTCCGTCGGCGGCATGGTGCTGCTGCCGCATCCCATCAAGATCAGCGCAGCGAACCACGCGCGAGTCGGGACACATCGCGCCATCGTGGACCCGTTGTGCGACATGGACGCCACACTACGGTGCTCCGAGAGTCTGGACAAGCAGCCGTCGAGCCCTCCCTCGGACGGCGTTCGCGGTGCAGCTTCGCGGCGAGGGTGGTCAGCGCGTGAGGGAGCGGCGGGCGGCGAGGGCGTCGAGCAGGGCGTCGAGCCCCGAGGGCGAGGCGTAGGTCTGTCCGAAGGGGCTCGTCCAGGTGGCGTCGGCGGGGCTGCGGGCGACGACCGCGACGCGCGCCGCTGGGGACATCGAACCCTCCGACGCGACGGCGTCGCACAGGGCCGCGCCGAGCGCGCGCCACACGCTCCCGAGGTGCGCGTGCGCGAGCGTCGTGCCGAGGCTCCCGCCCTCCAGCACGATGCTCCAGGCGCGCGCGTGGAACTCCACGCGAACCCCTTCCAGCCCTTCGCCCTCGCGCCACGAGAGGCTCAGCCGCGGATCGTTCTCCGACGCCCACGCGGGCGGACCCACCCCGTGGGGAATCTCCGCGAGCGTGATCCCGTGGGGGATCTTGGGCGGCGGCAGGGACCACGACGCGAAGCGCGCCTCGAGGGCGGGGACGCGCTGCCAGGGCGAAGCCTCGGCGCGACCCGGGTTCACCGTGAGCCGCGCGGTCGTCTCGCCGAGCTCGAAGACCTCGCCATGCCCGAGGAGGTACTCGCCCTGCGCCCGCAGCGCGCCGTGCACCGTGACCCCCTGGGCGGTGCCGAGCACCACGAGCACCCACCCCTCGCCGCGGCGCTCGAGCACGCAGTGGCGACGCGACACCCGGGCGTCGAAGAGCACCACGTCGGCGCCCTGGGAGCGCCCGAGGAGCACGCGCGGCGTGCGGAGCGGGTGCTGCGACGTGCCCTGCGGACCGTTCAAAGTGAGCACCGCCTCGGTCTCTGCCAGCGCCGCCTCGCGCGCTTCGCCCAGCGTCAGGCTCTCGCAGAGCGTGCGCAAGGCGTCGCACCCGAGCACCGCGTCGAGCGTGGGGTGGTTGACGTGTCGGCCGTCACACGCCGCGACGACGATCATCCCCTGCGGGCACGCGCGGGGATCCACCACGAGCGCGGCCAGCGCGACGACGCGCCCGAGGTGTTGCCCCGCCGCGGCCACCAGGCACGGGCGCAGCGAGCCCGCGAGGGGGGCGTTGCAGAGCGCGACACTGCGGTCCTCTGCAGGGAGGAGCGAGAGCAGCGTCGGCTCGAGGGACGCGGCGCCCTGACCCCACGCCGGGAGCACCGCGAACCACAGCGCCCCCCCGGGCGGACCGCCGCCTGCGAGGTACGCGCCCGACCGTGGCGCCGCGGTCATCCCCTCGAGCGCAACCCCGAAGGTGACCTCCGCGAGCCCCGCCGCGCGACACTGCGACGCGTTCACCCCAACGTGCATCGGCCGATGCTAGGCCCGTCCGACAGCGGCACAAGGCCTCCCCGACAGCGGGCTGTCGCGCGTCAAGCTCACGCCGCGTCGCGAACGATCTCACGGTCGGGCCGAACCTCACTCCACGACCACCCCAGGAACACCGCCACGGGGATCAGCTCCGCCGAAATCAGCGCCGCGCGCTCATCGACCGTCACCTCGCCATCGTGCCCGGTCGTGCGCGCGACCTCGTTCTCCACCGCGCCTTCGTTCATCGCTCCGCTCCGTGTGCGTCGCGCGTGTGACACTCACGCCGCGCTGCGTCGCGGTCTAGCACATCGCGTTCCATGCGCGTCGACGTCGACAATTCACCGACGCACCCCTCGAATCGTCACGAAACCCCTGCGCGTCACGAACGAACTTCGCGCGGGGAGGGCTCCGCGTTGCCGCGGTGTCGGCGCTTGGGTACCTTCGCGATCGCTCATGCGCGCCGCACCTTTCGCTCTCGTCGTGGCGCTCGTGGGGGGGTCTCACCTCGCGTGGGCGCAGCCGTCTCCCCGCCCCGGGGTGTCACCCGCGGTGCTGCTGCTCCGCACCGGGCGCTCGTCGCGGGACCGCATCCGCGCCGCCGAGACCCTCGGCGCGACGCGTCCGCCCGGGGCGCGAGAGGCGCTGGAGCGTGCCCTTCGCGATCGCGCCGCCCCGGTGCGACAGGCCGCGGTGGAGGCCCTGCGGCAGCTCGGCGACACCGCGGCGCTGCCCGCCCTCCGCGCCGTCGCGCGGGACCCGAACGCCGGGGTGCGCGACGACGTCGCGCGGGTCGTGCGGGCGCTGGCGTCCATGCCCTCGGCCAGGGGGACCACCCCCACCCCCGCGGCCACCGCGCCGCCGCCGCCGCCCGTGCAATGGGGGCGGGTGCGTCACCTCCTGAGCGTGGGCAACCTCTCGAACCAGGCCCGCGCCCACGCGGCGGACCTTCAGACCATGCGCGCCACGATCGCCGCGACGATCGCGTCGAGCCGCAGCGTGGCGGTGCACCCCGGGTCGCTCCCCGCCGACGTGGCCTCGCGCGTCGCCCGCGGACAGATCTCGCGCTTCTCCATCGAGGGTGGTCTGCGGGCGATTCGCCCAGGGGCCGACCCGAACATGGTGTCGATCCGCGCCGAGGTCTCGTATGCGCTCATCGAGGAGCCCGGGCACAACATCGTGGGCTCCCTCGACGGCGCGGCCACGGTGTCAGAGCCCGTGCTGCGCTCGCCCAACGCGCCCGACCCCGTGCCGCGGCTCATTCAGCGGGCCATCGAGGCCGCGACCCAGGGCGCGCTGCAGAGCCTGGAGCGCGAGCTCGATGGCCGCGGCCGTCGCCGGCGACGCGGGTGATCAGTTCGAGACCTCGACCACCACCGTGCGCTCCACCACGCCCGCGCGCACCTGGAGGGTGACCTGACCCGGCGCGCGGCCCTGGAGGCTCACCTGGTCGCTCAGCACGCGGGCCCCCGTCGTGGCCTGCCACGAGAGGCTCACGGTGTCGGTGTCGGGGGCCGTCCAGGTGACGCCCTCGTGGGCGTAGAGCCGCTCGACGTTGAGGTTCACGGGGTGACCCGAGAGGGAGACCCGCTCCCCCACGCGGAGCCGCAGGCGGCCCTCCACGCCGTCGAAGCGGGGGTCACCCGCGCGGCCTTGCAGCGTCATCCCCGCGGGCTCGTCCACGCGGATCGGATATCCCCAGGTGGTGCCGTTCGCGTCGCGCACGCGAAGCTCGGCGGCGCCCACCCGGAGCGCGCGCACCGCGAGGGTCCCCTGAAACCCCTCGCCGAGCTCGCTGCTGCGCTCGACCGAGGTGATCGCGAGCACCTCGGGGTCAGAGGCCGTGACCTCGGGCGCCGGCGAGAACGCGTTGTTCGGGATGCTGAAGCGGATCACCTCCCGCACCCCCACCATCATCGGCCGATCGAAGCCACACGCCGATGCGTTGGCCGCGTCGGTGCAGCCCTGGCTCTGCGTGAAGGTGAAGGTCGGCGGGTCAAGGTCGCCAGGGGTGATCGGCGACGGCGTCGGCGGCACCGTGCGGCGGTCACCGTCGCGTCCCCACTCGACGTAACAGCCGGTGGTGCCGTTGATGGCGGTGAGCAATCCCAGAGCAGAGAGCATCGTGCGGAGGTTCATGGCGGTGTCCTTGTTGGGTGTGCCGCGGCGCGATGCGCGATCTGTGCCACCGCGGCGACCCCGTCGTGAGGTGCGAGATATCCCGCACGACGCGGGGTCACGCAACGGGCGCCAGGGTCACAGCGTGAACCCGCGTCACGGTGTCGGTGACGCCGGGGCGGGGGCGGTGGTGTCGAGGTCGATGCCCCGGAGGGTCTCGGTGAGCCGCACGCGCCGCTCGGAGATCTGCGTGTCGAGCTCGACCACGCGGCGGGTGATCCCGTCGACCTCGGTGGCGGTGCGGGCGAGGCGCGCGGTGAGCTGCGCGCGCAGGTCCACGGCCTGCGGGTTGCGCTGAATCGCCTGGAGGTTCTCCCGGGTCTCCTCGGCCCCTTCCTGCAGGTCCTCGCGCCGCTGCTGGGCGTCGTCGCGCTCGCGGGAGAGCACCTCGAGCCGCTCGCGGAGCTCCATCGCCGAGCGCAGCGCGGCGGCCACCGCGGGGGCGGGATGGCCTTCGCGAAGGTACGTCGTGACGGCCTCTCCCGCCTGCGGGTCGTCGAGCGTGGCCGTGGCGGTGAAGGGCGTGCGCGTGGTCACCACCACCTCGACGCGCCCCCGCGACGGCGCCACCGCCGGGACCAGCGCGCTGTCGGTCCCGCGCTCGGTGCCCGCCGGGGGCTCGAAGAGCTCGGCGCCTTGCAACGCGTGTCGCAGCAGCACGCGCGTCTCGCGGTCGAGCCCGTTGCGCACGGCGTAGGTGCTGCGCCGCACCGAGAAGCGCTGGAACACCACGCGATCGCGCTGCATCGAGAGCAGCCGCGCGCCCTCCACCGCGTCGCTCGCGCGGGTCTCGACGCTCACCGCGCGCTCCAGCGCGAAGGGCACCGTGGCGCTCGCGGCGTCGGGCAGCGTCTCGAGCATCCCCTGGCCGAGAAAGGCGCCGTCGTCGAAGATCGCCACGGGCCCTCGCTCCAGCAGCGCGCCGGTGCGGTTCTCGAAGCGCGCGACGTGAAAGGGGTGCGACGAAGACGCGGGCACGCCGGGGTCGGGCGCGAAGAGGTGCGCGCGCGAGCCCGGCACCTCCCGCGCCGCGAGCATCACCATGGTGGCGCTGTGGTCGGGCACCGTCACCCGCTGCGGGAGGTCGTAGCGCGTGGCGCCGCCCTGCGTCGCAATGGCCGCGAGGGAGGCCACGCTCCGCGGCGCCGCACGGGTCGCGGCCGCGGAGGCGTCGGCGAAGGCGCGACGGCTGTCCTGCTCCGCCGCGGCGAAGACGAATCCGAGCGACACCGTGGTCACCCCGCCGCCGTCAGGCGCAGGGAACTGCCACCGCCGCGTCGCCCCGGCCACGCACGTCGAGACGGCGGCGTCGGCGAGGGTGTTGCCCACGACCGCGGCGCTCGTGACCGCGCCGGTCGGCGCGATCGACACGCGCACGGCCACGCTCCCGGCCAGCGAAGGGTTGTTGCGCAGCACGCGCTCGTAGCAGGCGCGCACCTGCCCGAGGTTGCGCAGCGCGACGCGGCGCACGGCCTCGGCGGCCAGCGCGCCCTGCACCATGGGCACGCCGAGGCGCACCTGCGCGCGCTCGATGCGCTCCCGCAGCACACCACCCCCGCGGCCGTAGCCCGCGCCGTGCCCGAGGGTGCCGATGCTCCCGAGGCCGATGGTGCCTTCGCCCTCACCGCCGCCGCCCTGTCCCGTCCCGCGCAGATCCTGCGAGCGCGCCTCGGCCGCGGCGTTGCTCACGTCGGCGCGCTGCTCAAGGGTGCTCGTATCTCCTTGCGGCGCAACGGATTCTGACGGGTCTCGCTGGGCCAGGGTGACGTCCCCGAGGGGCACGGCGTCGATCACCGCGCCCTGGTCGGTGACCACCGGCCGCGGCGGGATCACCGCGCGCGCGAGCTCCGCGCGGAACGACACCGGCGCCCCTGCCACGAGCGAGAGCGAGACATCGGACCAGTCCTCGCCCGAGACGTTCTGCACGATGCCCCAGGCCTGCACGTGCAGGCGGTCCCCCTGGAACACCAGGCGGTACGACGGCCGCCACACGGGCGTTTCCACGGCGTACCCCACCCGGAGGTCATGGTCGTCGCCGTCGAGCGAGAGCCGCACGGTGCGCCGCGCGGTGTCGACCTCCCCCTCGACCTCGCGCGGGACCGGGAACGCCGCCGCGCGCACCGAGCTCCCGCCCTGCTCCATCACCGCGAGCGTGGCGAGAAAGTCTCCGACCTCCGACGGCGCCACGCGAAAGTTCACCTCGCGCTCGTGCACCCGGCCCTGACGCTCGAAGTACCCGACGCCGTTGCGGTAGACCACCACCCGCCGCAGCGGCAGCGTCGGGGCGGTCTGCACCGCCGCGCCCCGCGCACACCCGATGCCCAGCGCCGCCAGGGTGATCGCCGCCCCCAGGTCCATTCGTGTTCGACTCATCCGCGCAGCACGCGCCGCGGCCTCCCGGGCTGTCAAAAAACGCGTGCCACCGTCGAGCACGCGCGCGCCGTGGCACCGACCCGGCACGTGCCAGCCCTCGCGCCTGGCACGCCCCTCCGCACGGCGCTCCGACGTCGCAGAAGGTGCGAGAAAACAAGGGATCCGCGGCGTGGCATGAGGGGTGCTCAGGCACCGTCGGTCCCCCGCGAAAGGCTCTCCCGATGCAGCACGCCCTCTCCCTGTCGCCCTTGTCTCTCCCCGTGATGACCTCGCAGGCCGCGCGCCTCGCCGTCGCGCTGGGCGTCGTGGGCGCGGTGCTGACGCACCCCTCGCTCCGCGCGGTGATGGCGCTGATGGTGTGGGCGCTGGTGCAGGCGCTGATGCTCGGCCTGCGGTCGGACCTCGCGCGCATCGAGGACGATCGCGCCGCCGGGCGACGCACCCTCGCGGCGCGGCTCGGGCGCGGCCGCACGGTGCGGCTGCTGCGCATCGTGAACGTCGAGGCCCTCGCGTTCGCGCTCACCGCCGTGGCCACGGGGGTCTTCTCGCCCGCGCTGGCGCTGCTCGCGGGCGGCGTCGCCCTGATGACCGCGCGCGCGGTGCGGGCGCAGGGCTGAGCTGGCGGCGGTGCGTCCCGGGCATCGGTGGCGGCGCCCTGGCGTGATACGCTCTGCGGATGAATTCAGCGGCGCGCAGGGGCGATGACCCACGCCTCGACGCGGTGGTGCTGGTGCCCTTTCAGCCCTACTCCGGGCACGCCATCGAGCCCCAGTATCGCAACACCCTCGGCAGCCAGCTCTATCCCCACATCCTCGAGGGCTACAGCGAGTTCGCGCGCTTCGTGGGGCGCGACCTGACCTTTCGCGCGGGCAATCGCCCGGCCTTCGGCGACGACGGGCCGGTGGAGTTCCCGGTGCATCGCTCGCTCACCGCGGTGGCGCTCGCGACGCTGCTGGAGCGCGCGGGGCTGCGCTGGGAGGTGCTCGACCCCGGGCAGCAAGAGATCCGCTGGTGGCGCAAGCAGCTGGAGGCGCTCGCGCCGCGACGGCCGCGCTGCGTGGGAGTGTCGACGACCTTCGTGCTCGGTGGGCGCTGGCTCCGCGCGCTGCTCGCGGTGGTGCGCGACGCGCTGCCCGGGGCGAAGGTGATCCTCGGCGGGTACTACTACACCTCCGACGCCGCGGACTTTCTCTCCATGAACGCCGACGTGTTCTGCATCGGCGCGGGCGAGGGGCGCTTCGAGCGCGTGGTGCAGGGGCTGCGCGACGGCACCTCGCTCGACGGCATTTCCGGGCTCTACCTCCGCGAGCGGGACGGCGGGCTGCGGAACACGGGACGCGCCGAGGACCCGCCCCTCGACACCCTCGCGCCGCCCGACTGGTCGCTGGTCGACCGCATCTTTCCGCCGCGCGACGCGCGCCGAGACTTTCTCGACGTGGGCATCGAGACGCAGCGCGGGTGCGTCTTCAAGTGCGAGTTCTGCACCTACCGCACGCTCGCGCCGCCCAACATCATGGACGTCGACCTCGCGGTGGAGCGCGTGCTCGCGACGCGGGCGATCCCGCGGGCCATCGTGCGGCTCACCGACTCCACGGCGACCTTTCCCCACGCGCGCTGGGAGTCGTTCATGGAGCGCCTCGCGGCCCGCGGAGGCTCGCCGCACCCGCTCTGGGTCTACGCGCGGGTGAGCGACATCGCCGAGCGCACCGCGGGGCTCATGGCCGCCGCGGGCGTGCGCGAAGTGTTCATCGGGCAGGAGAGCGGGGACCAGCGCGTGCTCGGGCTCATGCGCAAGGGGACCCACGTGCGGCAGGTCCGTCCCGCGCTGGAGGCCCTGCAGCGCAACGCGATCTGGGCGTTCATGGCCTTCATCCATGGGTTCCCGGGCGAGACCGCGGAGAGCATCGGGAACACCCGCGCGCTCATCGCCTCGCTCAACGAGGGCTTCCCCGAGGACCGCCCCGCCGTGGCCTGGTACAACGCCAACCCCTTTCTCACGCAGGACTTCGCGAGCGTCGCCGAGCGCACCGACTCGATGCGCCGGGGCGTGCGCTACCTGGGCTTCGACGAGGGCGCGAACACCTCGCGAAGGATGTCGGAAGAGAGCGTGGTCACGATGCTGGCCGCGTCGCGCGTGCCCCACGCGCCGGTGTTCGTGCACATGCTCACGCTCCTCGACTCGCTGTCGCGCGCGGCGGTGGAGCCCGAGCCCGCGGTGATGGGTCACCCCCAGCGGTACGCGTTTCAGCGCTGGGTGAAGGCCGTGGAGCGGGGCGTGGTGATCTTCATGGAGCGCGCGCTGGAGGGCCGCGCCCCGGACCTCGGGGAGCTCAAGCGGGTGCGCGCGCGGGTGCTGGCGGGATACCCCGGGCGGGAGGGCTTGCTGCGACGGGGGGTGACCGAGGTCACGCACCGGGTGCTGCCCGTCGTGG
The DNA here is from genome assembly GCA_044376155.1 of Polyangiales bacterium. Taxonomy (GTDB): domain Bacteria; phylum Myxococcota_A; class Polyangia; order Polyangiales; genus JAWKRB01. The sequence continues at coordinate 1,822 of JBILLI010000148.1, read as the reverse complement.
GGAGGTACCTCCGGGCGGAGTGGTCCGCGGAGCATCGCGAGGGGGTGGGGCCGGCGACGCGGGTGGGCATCGCGGCCATGGCCCTGGCCGACACCGGCCGCCCCGCCGCGGCGCTCGCGAGCCTGCGCACAGGGGAGTATCACCCCGCGACCGCGGCGACCCCCGCGACCCCCGCGGTGCGCGAGGCCGCGTGGGACCTCGCCGCCGGCGCCATCACCGACGCGAAGCAGCACCGCGCGCGCCTCGCGGATCTTGTGCGCAAGGCCAACGAGCGCGCCAAGGCGACCTGACGCGCCGCGTGGTAGTACCGCGGGGCCCCATGACCCGGCTGCACACCCTCTTCGTGATGTCCCTGCTCGGCGCGTGCGCGTCGGCGCCCCCGCCCGCACCCGTGGCCGCCGCGCCGGCGCTCCGTCCGCCCGATCCCCACGGCGACCCGCTCGGGCTCATGCCCCGCGGCGCGGTGGCGTGGGTGCGACTCAACGTCGAAGCCGCGCGGCGCTCCCCGCACTTCGAGCCCGCGATGTCCCTGGTCGCGCGCCTCGGCGTGGACCTCGAGATGCTGCGCCGCGAGCTCGGCGTCGAGGTGATGCAGCGCGCCTCGCAGGCCGCCGTGGGGGTGTACATGCCGCCCGGCACCGCGCCCTCGGCGGGCTGGCCGCTGGTGATGATGCGCGGCGGGGTCGACCGCGCGGCGATCCTCGCGTCGGCGCGGTCGCACGCGCAGGGCGCGGCAGAAGAGACCGTCACCGAGTCGGGCGTGACCTTCACGGTCGTCGGGCAGCGGGCCTTCGTGTTCCCCGCCGACGACGTCGTGCTCACCATGGACCGCGCGCTGCTCCGCCGCGTGGGCGCGCGCCTCGCGGGTGAGGACCGCCACTCCCTGCGCACCGAACCCCGCTTCGTCGGCCTGTGGCGCAGCGCCTCGCTGGACCCCGACGAGGCCGGCACCCTCGATGTCGCCACCGACCTCGCGGCGATTCGCGCGCGCACCCGCGTGCGCAACGCGGTGCCGCAGCAGGCCCTGCTCGACGCCTTCGTGCTGCGCGCGGAGATCCCCGGCGCGGCGACGGTGCGCGTGACGGGCGAGGCCCGAGACGACGCCGGGGCCGCGGAGCTCGTGCGCACCGTGCAGGCCACCGCGCGCGAGGTGGGGGGGCAGATGGCCGTGCGACTGCTGGGTCTCGGGCGGGTGTTGGGCGAGGGCCTGTCCGTGCGCCACGAGGGCCGCGCGGTGTTCGTCACGCTCGACGCGCGCGAGGACGAGGCGCGTCGGCTCTTTCGCCTGACGAGCCTGCTCGACGATCTCGCGCCCGCCGCGGCCCCCGCGGCGCAGTAGCTCAGTCAGGGCCCTCCGCGCGCACCGTGGGCGGCGACGCGCGCAGGTCGAGGCGAAGGCGGCGTCCCTGCACCGCGCGGGTCACCCCTTTCGAGAGCAGCGCGAGGAGCTGCGCGGAGGTCACCCGCGCGCCCTCGACCTCGAAGGGCACGGTCATGCGACAGCCCTCGCGCCAGCGGGAGCACCCCCACGCGCGGTTCCCCACCAGCAGGTCACCCGCGCGACAGAGCGGACAGCGAGCCTCGGGCACCGCGCTGCCCACGGCGACCTTCACGCGCGTCGGGGCGCGGGGGGCCGTGCGCCTCGGCGCCGCCGTCGCGCGGGGGGCGGGCGCGGCGCTGTGGGCACGCACATCGCGCTGCGCCCCAGGGCGATCGGGACGTCGCGGGCGGGTCCCTTCGGGCAGCGCGCGCATCAGGGCGCCGCCGCGCAGGTCGCGCACCACGTCGCGCACGAAGGCGTCGATGTCGCGCATGAACGCCT
>JBILLI010000147.1:0-12872 GCA_044376155.1 Polyangiales bacterium | reverse complement strand
AGGTGAGCGTCACGCCCCGCGCCGTGAGCGCGTCGCGCAGCGCGAAGAAGGCTTCGTCGCCCACGAACTGGCTCGCCACCACCGTGCTCTGCTTCGCGCCGCCCTCCTCCCACGAGAGCGTGAGCATCCAGAACGAGCGCGTGGCCGTGCGGGTCTCTTGCACCCGGGCCTCCTTCAGCGCGGCCAGGGGCACGCGGATCTCCTTGCCGCGCAAGGGGATCGGGAGGTTCAACGCGTCTCCCTCCACGGTGATCTCGAAGGTCTTGCCGCGGGTGCGCGCGAAGGCGAGGGCGCTGAACGCGAAGAGCGACACGGCGATGACCGCGAAGACCGCGCCGAAGATCCGCGTGCCGCGGGACTCTCCGTCGCTCAGGGCCATCCAGCCGAACATCCCCGCGAGGCATGGCTGGAGCGCGAGGTTGAGGGCGAAGAGCCCCGTCTGTGGCTTCATCGGGATGCGCAGCGTGCCGTCGCTCATGCGCGCAGTGGAGCACGCCGGGGCGCGCCCTCGCGAGAACGCGACCGGTCAGAACGCGACGCGCAGGGAGGCGCCGCCGAGGCCGGGCGCGACCCAGGGCGAGGCCGTGATCGCGGGGGCGCGCCGCGCGGGGAGGGCCACCATCACCACGCCCGTGACGAGCAGCGCGGCGCCGCTGAGTCCGAAGCCCAGGGTGAGCGCCCGGGCGGTGTCGGCCTCGCCGCAGAGCGCGCGGGCCTGCGCGTTGTTGGGGGTCTGGTTGTCGGTCTGCGCGCGGGCGCAGAGCGCGTCGGCGGTGAGCTGCCCCGCGGGGTCGACCTGCGCGCTGTAGAGGAACCACCCCCGGTACGGCTCGGGGTCGGTGGCGGCGGCGCGCTCGGAGGCCGAGGAGATCGACGCGAACTGCAGCCCCTGCCACGTCGCGAGGCCCGCGAGCACGGCGCCGAGGCCCACGGTGACCCATCCCGCCACGCGCAGGGCAGGGGTCCTCGCGGGGCGAGGGGCGGGCGTGGGCACGGCGCCGATGGAGGGGACGGGGGTGGCGGGCGCGGGCTCCAGCGTGAGGAGCTCTTGAAAGACCTCGTCGAAGCCCACGGTGACCGCGCGGCGGAGGGGGAGGTAGCCCGGCGCCTCGAGCTCCAGGGTGGCCGCGCCGCGCACGAGGACGAAGGGGGTCGCCAGCGGGAGCGTGCCCACGGCGAGGCCGTTCACGCGGAGCGTCGCGCCGGGCGCGTTGGTCCGCGGGGCGAGCTGGGGCATGTGCGCGGTGACCTCGGAGAGCGCGCGGGAGAGGGGCTCGCGGTGCGCGACGATCCACGGGTCGGTGGAGGCCATGGCCTCGCGGAGGTGGAGGTAGGCGTCTTGCCAGCGCCGCAGGCTCTGCTCGGCCAGGGCGACCTGCACGCGCACGCGGGGTGAGGGGCAGCGCGCGAGCAGGGCGGTGACGCGGTTGAACGCCTCGAGGCCGTGACCCGCGAGGCGCTCCTCGGCGGCGCGGTCGACCTCGCGGTCCACGCGGCGGTCGATGCACTCCCGGGGCTGCGCGGCGGCGGGGAGGCTCCCGGCGAGCAGCGCTCCCAGGGGGAGGATCCAGCGAGGGCGGCCCGCACGTCGGCGCACGGCGGCGATGCTAAACCACCCGCCCGGCGGGGATCAGGGCATTCGCGTGGGTCGTCGGTGTCGTCGGGTCTCCGCGACGGGCGTCACCGCGCGGCTGCGATGATTGACAGGGGATTCCGACGCGTGGTCCCTTTCGCGCGTGGGGCACGCCCGCACCAAGATCGTCGCCCCCGTCGGGTCGGGCTCCCGGCTGGGGAAGTTCGTGATCACCCGCAGCATCGGCCGGGGTGGCATGTGCGAGGTCTTCGAGGCCCGCCACGAGGAGCTCAACAAGCTCGTCGCGGTGAAGGTGCTCAAGCCCGAGTACACCATCGACCCGATCATCGTGGACCGCTTTCTGCGCGAGGGCCGGGCCGCCTCGCGGGTGCGTCACCGCCACGCCATCGACATGCTCGACGTGGGCACCCACGACGGGGTGGTCTACCTCGCGATGGAGTACCTCGCGGGGGAGGACCTCTCCGTTCGACTCAAGCGCGAGGGCGCGCTGCCCGTGGAGGTCGCCGTGGACCTCGTGCTGCCTGTGCTCGCGGCCATCGTCGAGGCCCACGACTGCGGCGTGGTGCACCGCGACCTGAAGCCCGCGAACATCTTCCTCGCGAGCAACCGCCGCGGGCAGGTGGAGCCGAAGGTGCTGGACTTCGGGATCTCCAAGGTGGCCGACGACGCGCAGATGCAGACCGCCACCGAGACCCTGCTGGGCACGCCCGCGTTCATGGCCCCGGAGCAGATCCGCAGCGCCCGGAGCTCTTCGCCCGCGAGTGACCAGTACTCCCTCGGGGTGATCCTGTACCAGTGCGTCACCGGGCGGCTGCCGTTCAAGGGCGAGAACCCCTTCGCGACCTTCGAGCTCGTGGTGAAGGGGGAGTATCCCCGCGCGGCCGCGGTGAACCCCGGGGTGCCCGCGGCGCTCGACCAGGTCATCGCCCGCGCGATGGCGCTCGACCCCGCGGCGCGCTTCCCCTCCGTGGCGCACCTCGGGGGCGCGCTGCTGCCCTTCGCGACCGTCGGCGCGCGCGCGCTGTGGACCCCCGCGTTTCACCACGGCCCCGACGCCGCGCCGACCGTCGTCGTTCCGCGCGCCGACCTCTCCTCCCCCGCCGGCGGGACCATCACCCAGGCCTCGGTGCAGGTCCAGACGCCCAAGCGCTCTGCGCCCATGGCGCGCCCTTCGCGGCACGTTGCGCTCCTCGCGGTGGGCGTGTTCAGCCTCGCGACCTCGGTGACCACCCTCATCGTGCGGGCACGGCACCCGCGCAGCGAGACCGTCGCGGCGACCACCGCGGCCCCGGCCGTCCCCGAGACGTCACCGCCCGCCGCGTCGGTGCCCCTCACGGACGAGCCCGACGTCCCTGAGCCCGCGGACGTCGCCGAGCCCGCGGACGTCCCGGCGCCCGCGGACGTCCCGGCGCCCGCCGACGTCCTCGAGCCCGCCATGGCGCCGGTCGACGCAGTGGTGCAGCAGCTCCGCGTCGAGGACGACACCCCACGCGCGAACCCCGCCCCGTCTGCGCCGCGGCCCGGGCGGGCGACGCGTCCCGCGCGGCCGAGGCTCGTGCGCGACCCCAACGGCGCGCTCGACATTCGATAGCATGGCGCTCTGATGGCGCCCTTCGCGACCGCGCTCCGCCTCGTGCTCCTGCTGATCGTCGGCGTAGGCTGCCTCACCCTCAGCCGCCCCCCGAGCCCCGACGCAGGGGGATGCGGCGCCGCCGACGCCGCGTGCTGCGCCGCCGACGCCGGGGGTGGGTGCGCCGACGGCCTCGCCTGCGTGAGCGGCGCGTGCCGGCAGTGCCCCGCACGGCAGCAGGCCTGCGACGGTCGCTGCGTGTCGCTGAGCAGCGATGAGCACTGCGGCGCGTGCGGCGCGCGCTGTGTGGTGGGCTTCGCGTGCGTGGCAAGCGCGGCCGACGCGGGCGGGCCGCGCTGCGAGCGGGTGTGCTCCCCCGCGCAGACCCGCTGCGGCGGCGGCGAGGCCGCAACCTGCGTCACCCTCACCATGGACCCGCGCAACTGCGGCGCGTGCGGCGCGCGCTGCGACGCGCTGTCCAACGTCGAGGCCGCGGCCTGCGCGCGCGGGCGCTGCGAGGTCGGCACCTGCGCGTCGGGCTTCGCGAATTGCGACCTGCGCGCCGACAACGGCTGCGAGGCCGACACCCTGAGCAGCGCCGCGCACTGCGGGCGCTGCGGCGGCGCCTGCGCGCCCCCGGCCAATGGCATCCCCTTGTGCCGCAATGGGTCCTGCGATTTTGTGTGCCGTGCGGGATACGGCGACTGCGACGGCAACCCGGGCAACGGCTGCGAGGCCGTGCTCGCGAGCGACGTCGCGAACTGCAGCGCGTGCGGCAACGTCTGCGTCGCGCCGCCCGGTCGCGCGCCGGTCTGCGTCGACGGGACATGTGCCGTGAACCAGGCGCTCTGTGCCCCGGGCACCGCGGACTGCAACGGGCAGAGCATCGACGGGTGCGAGGTGCGCACCGCGGTCGGGGAGCCCGACGGGGGCCGCGTGCGGCACTGCGGCGCCTGCGGGCGCGCCTGCGAATTCGCCAACGCGGGCGCCCAGTGCCTCGCGGGCACCTGCGTGATCGGCGCCTGCGCCGCGGGCTTCGCGAACTGCGACGGCGCCCCGGCCAACGGGTGCGAGACCGACCTCGCGCGCAGCACCACGCACTGCGGCCGCTGCGGGGGGTACTGCAATTTCCCCAACGCGTCGCCGACGTGCATGACGGGTGCGTGCGCCCTCGCGTCGTGCAACCAAGGCTTCGCCGACTGCAACGCGACGTCCTCGGACGGCTGCGAGGTCGACACCCGCACCAACCCGCAGCACTGCGGCCGCTGCGGCCGGTCGTGCCCCACCGGGGAGCAGTGCGTGGGCGGCTCGTGCATGCTGATCTGCGCCACCGGGCAGCGCTCCTGCGCCGGACGCTGCGTCGACCCGAGCTCCGACAACCTCCACTGCGGCGCCTGCGGTACCGCCTGCGCCTCCGGGCAGCTGTGCTCCGCGGGGCGCTGCGCCACCACCTGCGGCCTCGGGCTCACCAACTGCACCGGGAGCTGCCGCGACCTCAGCACCGACCGCGCGAACTGCGGCGCCTGCGGCCGCACCTGCGCCGCGGGCGAAATTTGCGAGGGGCAGGTGTGCCGCCTGAGCTGCCCCGCGGGGCAGACGCCCTGCGGCGGCGCGTGCCGCGAGCTCAGCAACGACCCCGCGAATTGCGGCGCCTGTGCCACGAACTGCGCCGGGCGCTTCGCCAACAGCGCCCCGAGCTGCGCCGCCGGCGCTTGCGCGCTCGGGATCTGCACGGGCACCTTCGCGAACTGCGACGGCAGCGCCACCAACGGCTGCGAGGTCAACCTCGCGAACACCGTGAACCACTGCGGCGCTTGCGGCAACGACTGCGCGTTCGCCAACGGGGGCGCGAGCTGCGTTAGCGGGCGCTGCGTGCTGGGCGCCTGCCTCACCGGCTTCGGCAACTGCGACGGCATCGCCGAGAACGGCTGCGAGACCAACCTCAACACCGCGGTGGGCCACTGCGGCGCGTGCCAGCGGGTGTGCACCACCTCGGTGTCCGGGCTGGTCCCCGTCTGCAACACGGGCTCCTGCGGGACCGCCCTCGCCACCTGCCCCGCGGGCCGCGCGGACTGCGACGGGTCCTCCACCAACGGCTGCGAGGCCGACATCGCCACGAGCCTCTCCAACTGCGGCGCCTGCGGGCAGGCGTGCGCGCGGGCCAACGCCGCCGAGGCCTGCGTCGGCGGCGCGTGCGTGCTCGGCGCGTGCGTGAGCGGCTTCGGCAACTGCGACGGCGACACGCTCAACGGCTGCGAGGCCAACGTGCGCTTCAGCGTGACCCACTGCGGCGGCTGCGGGCGGCCGTGCTTCTACGCGAACGCGTCGGCGCAGTGCTTCCGCGACACCTGCGCGCTCGGCGCCTGCGCCGCGGGCTTCGCGAACTGCGACAGCGTCGCGGGCAACGGCTGCGAGGCCGCCCTCTTGAGCGACCGCGCGAACTGCGGCGCCTGCGGGCGCGCGTGCGCCCCGGGGCTGGTGTGCGCCGCCGGGGTCTGCACGCTGATGTGCCAGTCGGGGCAGAGCAACTGCGCGGGGAGCTGCGTGAACACCGCCACCGACCGCGCGAATTGCGGCGGCTGCGGCAACGCCTGCGCCGCGGGGCGGATCTGTCAGGGCGGCGCCTGCGTGCTCTCGTGCCCGTCGGGGCAGACCGCGTGCGGCTCGCTCTGCGTCAACCCCGAGACCGACGGCGCGAACTGCGGCGTCTGCGGCAACGTGTGCACCGGCGGGCGCGTCTGCTCCGCGGGCGCGTGCACCTGCCCCAGCGGGCAGACCCTCTGCGGGGGCGTGTGCGTCGACCTGCGGAGCTCCTTCGCGCACTGCGGCGTGTGCAACCGCGCGTGCGCGGCGGGGCAGGTGTGCTCGAACAGCGCCTGCGTGACGACCTGCGCCGGGGGGCTGAGCAACTGCAGCGGCGCCTGCGTGGACATCTTCTCCAGCGTCGCGCACTGCGGCGCATGCGGGAGCGCGTGCGCCCTCGCCAACGCCACGCAGACCTGCAGCGGCGGCACCTGCGGCATCGGCGCGTGCCTGCCGGGGTTCGCGAACTGCAACGGGATGACCGTCGACGGGTGCGAGGTGAACATCACCAACACGGTGACGAACTGCAACGGCTGCAACAACAACTGCGCCACGCTGCCCGGGGTGAACAGCGCGACCTGTGTGGCCGGCGCGTGCGCCAACCTCGTGTGCTTCGCGGGCCGCGCGAACTGCAACGGCAGCAACAGCGACGGGTGCGAGTCGAACCTCGCGAGCGACGCGCAGAACTGCGGCGCCTGCGGGGTCGCGTGCGGCGGCGGCGCGCCGCGCTGCGTCGGCGGGAGCTGCGCGCCGTAGGCTCAGGCCTGCGCGCGGGTGAGCTCCTCTTCGAGGGATTCCCACTCGGCCATGAGCGCGTCGAGGCGCGGGCCGAGGGCGGCCTCTTCGTCGGCGAGGGCGCGCTGCGCAGACTCGGTGGCGGTGGCGTAGAAGCCCTCGTCGCTCCACCGCGCGGTGATCTCGGCCCTGCGCGCCTCGGCGGCGGCGATGGCGGCGAGGGCCTTGTCGCGCTTCGTGGTGAGGGTGGTCACGAGGCTGCGCTTGCGGCGCTCCTCGGCGTAGGCCGCGCCGCCCGTGAGCGTGGCCTTCTGCGCGCGCTGGGCCTCCTTCGCGCGCTGGGCCACGGCGTCGCCGTCGAGGTGGTCGTCGCCCGCGCGGGCGAGGTAGTCGTCGTAGCTCCCGGGGAAGTCACGAATGCCCTCGGCGGTGACCTCGAGCACGCGCGTCGCGAGGCGCGACACGAACCAGCGGTCGTGGGAGACCAGGATCACCGTGCCCTCATAGGCCGCGAGGGCCTCGACGAGGGCGTCGATGGCCTCGATGTCGAGGTGGTTCGTGGGCTCGTCGAGCACCAGCACGTTGGGGCGCTTCGCCAGGATCGTCGCGAACACCAGCCGCGCGGCCTCGCCGCCCGAGAGCATCGCCACGGGCTTGTCGACCTCGGCGCCCGAGAACAGCAGCGCGCCGAGCAGGGAGCGGAGCTCGGTCTGCGACGCGTCGCCCCACACCCCGCGGAGCACCGTGAAGGGCGTGTCGTCGGGGTCGAGGAGCAGGTCCTTGTGGTCCTGCGCGAAGTAGCCGGGGCGGGTCTCGTGGCCCCAGGTGACCTCGCCCTCGTCGGGGGGCGTGAGGCCCATGCACACCTTCAGCAGGGTGGACTTTCCGAGCCCGTTGGCGCCGATGACCGCGACCTTCTCGCCCCGCCGCACGGTGAGCGTCACCCCGCGCAGCACCCGCTTCTCGCCGTAGGATTTCGACACGCCCTTCACGGTGAGCACGTCGCGCCCGCTGGGGCGGTCCATCACGAAGCGGAAGCGCGGCGCGCGGCGGTTGCTCTCGGCGACCTCCACGACCTCGATGCGCTCGATCTGCTTCATGCGGCTCTGCGCCTGCTTCGCCTTGGTGGCCTTGGCGCCGAAGCGCTCCACGAACGACCGCTTCTGCGCGATCTCGGCCTCGGCCCGCTCGCGCTCGCGCTCCTGCTGCGCGCGCCGCGCGTCCTTCTGCGACACGAACGCGGTGTAGTTGCCCGTGTAGAGGGTCACCGTGCCGTAGTCGACGTCGAGGATGTTCGTGCTCGTACGATCGAGGAAGCCCCGGTCGTGGGAGATCACCACCGCGCATCCCTGGTAGTTGCTGAGAAAGCCCTCGAGCCAGCGGATGGACAAGATGTCGAGGTGGTTGGTGGGCTCGTCGAGGAGCAGCACGTCGGGGCCGCCCACGAGCACCTGCGCGAGGAGCACGCGGAGCTGGAAGCCCCCCGAGAGGGTCGAGAGCGCCATGCGGTGCGACGCCACGGGGATGCCCAGGCCCGCGAGGATCGCCCCCGTGCGCGCCTCCAGGGTGTACCCGTCGAGGGTGCCCAGTGACTCCTCCAGGTGCGCCGCGACCGTGGGGTCGGGGTGCTCCCCCGCGAGCAGCGCCTCGCGCTCCTGCAGCAGCGCGAAGGCGGCCTCGTCGCCGCGCATGGCCACATCGAGGATGCGCGCGGCGCCGTCGAGGAAGCGGTCCTGTCGTAGCACCCCGACGCGGGCGGCCTTGGGGATGGAGACCAGCCCCTCGGAGGACGGCTCGTCGCCCGCGAGGATCTTCAACAGCGTGGTCTTGCCCGCGCCGTTGGCCCCCACGAGGCCGTAGCGCGAGCCCCGGTTGAGGTTCATCGACACGCCCTCGAAGAGCGTGCGGTCGGCGAAGGACTTGCCCAGTCGGGTCAGGGCGATCATGGCGGCGCGCGGTCTATCACCGATGGGTGCGCCGTGGGAAAGGGGAGTCAGCCGTCGCGCGACGCCCAGGCCGCGAGCACCCGCGCCCGCACCCAGGCGTTGGGCACCACCTGCGCGTTCTGTCGGCGAAACGACTCCCACGCGACCCCGGTGATGACCCGCGCCGCCTCGGCCACCGCGCCGCTCCGCGAGACCCCGGCGTGGCAGTTCACCAGCAGCAGGTCGGGCCGCGCGGGGGCGTCGGCGTGGGCGCGGAGCACGAAGTCCACGACCCGCCCGGCCATCGCGTCGTCGAAGTACACGTAGCGCGCGTGGGGCTCCCCCGCGGCGGGGGGCTCGACGTCGTCGAAGACCAGCGCGAGGCGGTCATCGGAGGTCGTCACGAGCGGGGGAGGGCCCTCGTCGGGCCACCCCTCGAAGGCGTTCACCGGGCAGCGCGGCGAGCTGGTGATGGAGATGACCCAGGTGCGCGCGTGTCGCGAGGCCAGCAGCGCGCCGCGGCTCCCGGGCTCCTGCGCGAGGAACGCCTGCATCTCCGCATAGGACATCGCGGCGATGGTCACGACGGACATGCGGGCAACGTAGCGCGGGCGCCGCCCGTTCGCCCGCAGCGCATCGACCCCGCGGTCGCCGGCGTCTCCCTTCTCCACCACGTCGCCCATGCACACGACCCGCACGGCCCCGCGGCGCTCCACCACGGTGAGCGCGTGGTTCAACGCAGGCGCGTCGACGTGGACGTCGGAGATCAATCCGAGCCTCATCGCAGACCCTCCTTCGAAGCGTTTCTGACGTCTCTTGCGGCGCGAACGGCCGGGTTTGCCTCCCATGCTGAGCGCCATCTCGGATCAGGCGTGCGTGAACACCGCGGGGGCGACAAGGAACGCGCGAACGAACCGCCGGCTCCGCCCGTGCGGACACGCCCTGCGGGCGTTGCACGGGCTGAACCCGGTGTCTGGTGTTGACCGCCCCTTCGGGGCTCACAGCGGAGCGTCGCGCCGAGCGCGACGAGGAGGGTTTCGGGTGCGGGAGATGCGAGACACGTGCACATCCACCTAGGCCGCTCCATCACCTCCCGTGCGCGCAGCGCACGCGCCTCCATGAGCCCCCGAAGGGGGCGGTCACCCCCAGACACCGGGTTCAGCCCGTGCAGGCCCGCAGGGCCGTCTGCACGGGCGGAGCCGGCGGTTCGTACCCCGCGTCACCCCCACCCACGCCATCTCCGCGATGCTGCTCAGCATGAGAGGCAGACCCGAACGGCAGGTCAGTGCATCACAGGGCTCTCGGCCCGAAGGGATGGCCCCCACCCCCCACCCACCGCGACGTCCGAAAACCGCCAGACTTCCCCCCGCCGCGGCGCTACCTCTCTCCCCCGTGGACCTCACCCCCGCCGACGCCTGGGACGCCCTCGCGCGCCGCGACCGCCGCTACGACGGACTCTTCTTCGTGGGCGTCACCTCCACGGGGATCTACTGCCGCCCGGTGTGCCCCGCCCGCACCCCGGCCCGGCCTCGCTGCGAGTTCTTCGCCACCGCCGCCCTCGCCGAGCGCGAGGGCTACCGCCCGTGCCTCCGCTGCCGCCCCGAGCACGCCCCCAACACCACGCGCGCCCCCGCCGACGCCACCGCGGCCCTGCTCGACGACGCGCTGCGCGCCCTCGACGACCTCCCCCCCGACGATGACTCCCTCGACGCCCTCGCGGCGCGCCTCGGCGTGAGCGCGCGACACCTCCGACGGGTCTTCGTCGCGAGCCTCGGGGTGACCCCCGTGGCGTTGCGACAGTCCCGACGTCTCGCCCTCGCCACGCGGCTGCTGCGAGACACCTCCCTCAGCGTCACCGAGGTCGCGCACGCCAGCGGGTTCAAGAGCCTGCGACGCTTTCACGAGTCCCTGCGCGCGCGCTACGGGCGCACCCCCGCGGCGCTGCGGGGCACGGTCTCGCCCGAGACGTCGGGCGCGTTCACCCTGCGCCTGGAGCACCGCCCGCCCCTCGACTGGGACGCGCTGCTCACCTTCCTGCGCGGACGGGCGATCCCCGGGGTGGAGCGGGTCACGCACGACACCTGGTCCCGGGTGGTCGCGCTGCACGGGCACGTCGGCGCGGTGCACGTCACCCTCGACCCCGCGCGCCCCGCGCTCCTCGCGCGGTGCACGTCGTCGCTGCTGCCTGTGTTGTCCTCGCTGGTCCCGCGGCTGCGCGCGGTGTTCGACCTCGACGCGCGGCCCGACGACATCGCCCGGGTGCTCTCGGCCGACCCCGCGCTGGCGCCCTCGGTGCGCGCGCGCCCGGGGATGCGCGTGCCCGGGGGCGTGAGCGCCTTCGACCTCGCGGTGCGCACCGTGCTCGGGCAGCAGGTGTCGGTGGCGGCCGCGAGCACCCTCTGCGCGCGGGTGTGTGACCGCTTCGGCGAGGCGCTCCCCGAAGCGCTCCGCGAAGACGGGCTGTGGCGACGCGCCCCCACGCCCGAGGCCCTGCGCGACGCCCCCCTCGACGACCTCGCGGCCTGCGGGCTCCCTCGCGCACGGGCGGGCACCCTGCGCGACCTCGGCGCGTGCTTCGCGGCGTGGGGCGACGCGCCGCCCACCCGCGAGCGCTTCGTCGCGACCCTGCGCGCGGTGCGCGGCATCGGCGAGTGGACCGTGCAGTACCTCGCGATGCGCGCGTGGCACGACCCCGACGCGTTCCCCGCGGGGGACCTCGCGCTGCGACGCGCGCTGGGGGTGACCCGCGAGGCCGAGGCGATCACCCGCGCCGCGGCGTGGCGACCCTACCGCGCCTACGCGACCCTGCACCTCTGGAGCGCGCCCCCCGCTCCGTCTGGAGACCCGTGATGCCCCTCTCGATGACCTACCTCGTGAGCCCCGTCGGCGGCCTCACGCTCTTCGCCGATGACAGCGCCCTCGTGGCCATCGCGTTCAACGAACAGCTCCGCGGCAGCGGCACCGACGCGATCGATGACCCTGCCCACCCGGTGCTCACGCAGGCCCGCGCGGAGCTTGGCGAGTACTTCGCGGGGACCCGCAAGACCTTCTCGATCCCCTTGCGCGCCAGGGGGACCGTGTTTCAACGCGGGGTCTGGGACGCGCTCGCGGAGATCCCCTGGGGCGAGACCCGGAGCTACGGAGACATCGCCCGGCGCATCGGGAACCCCAAGGGCGTGCGGGCGGTGGGGCTGGCCAACGGGCGCAACCCGCTGCCCATCGTGGTGCCCTGCCACCGGGTCATCGGGTCCGACGGATCCCTCACGGGCTACGGCGGGGGACTGCCCATCAAGGTGAAGCTCCTCGCGCTCGAAGGGATCTCCACGCCCGGGCTGTGATTCCCCGCGCGGCGCACTACACTGCGCGGTCATGGAACGACGAACCTTCCTGGGCGCGGTGGTCTCCGCGCCGGTGGTCGCCGCCTGCACCAAGATGGACAACAACACCCGCACCCCTGCTCCCGCGGTGCTCCGCGGCCCGCGCGAAGACCTCGTGCGGAGCGTCGAGCCCCTGGGCTTCCCCTGGCGCACGCAAGACCCCTTCTTGTTCTGCGTGCACCACAACGACCGCTTCCCCCGCGGGAACGGTCAGCTCGGGCCCGCGGCGTCTCTCGCCGGTCGCAACATCGGCATGGACTTCGACTGGCGCGACGGCTGGAACATGTACCACGGCGAGACCGTGCCGGGCTTTCCGCAGCACCCGCACCGGGGCTTCGAGACCGTGACCATCGCGCGGCAGGGCCTCGTCGACCACGCCGACTCCATGGGCGCCACCGCGCGCTACGGCGACGGCGACGTGCAGTGGCTCACCGCGGGCGACGGCATCGTGCACGCGGAGATGTTCCCGCTGCTGCGGCAAGACGCGCCCAACCCCATGGACCTCTTTCAGATCTGGCTGAACCTCCCCCGCGCGAACAAGCGGGTACCCCCGCACTTCGCGATGCTGTGGGCGAGCCAGATCCCGCGCTTTCATCACCTCGACCGCGAGGGCCGCGCCACCGAGGTCACCGTGATGGCGGGCGACCTCCACGGGCTGCGCACCCCCGCGCCGCCGCCGCACTCCTGGGCCTCGCGGCAGAGCGCGCGCATCGCCATCGCCACCTTCGCCCTCGCGCCCCGCGCGGTCTACACCCTCGCGGCCGATGACCCCGCGGTGAACCGCACGCTGTACTTCTACAAGGGCGAGCGCGTGCGCATCGGGGGACGGGAGGTCGACGTGCGGCACCTCGCGACGATCCACGCCGGGCAGGAGGCGGTCATCGAGAACGGTGACGCGCCCGCAGAGCTGCTGCTGCTGCAGGGGCGGCCCATCGGCGAGCCCGTGGTGCAGCGCGGGCCCTTCGTGATGAACAGCGTCGACGAGATCCGCCAGGCGCACCTGGACTACCAGCGCACGCAGTTCGGCGGCTGGCCCTGGCCGCACAGCGCGCCCACCAACGGCTTCGAGTCGCAGCGCTTCGCCCGCC
>JBILLI010000500.1:0-5818 GCA_044376155.1 Polyangiales bacterium | reverse complement strand
CGCGGCGCATGAGGCGAATGTCGGGGTCGGTGTCCACGAAGAGCTTCACGTCGAGCCGCGCCCGCACGGCCTCCAGCGCGAGCACGAGGATCCCCTCGACCACGATGACCGCCGCGGGCGCGACGCGGTCGGTCTGCTCCTCGCGGGCGTGGCGGGCGAAGTCGTAGCGCGGCTTCTCCACGGCGCGGCCCGCGCGCAGGGCGTCGAGGTGCTCGACGAAGAGCTCGTTGTCGAGGGAGTCGGGGTGGTCGAAGTTCACCCGCGCGCGCTCCTCCAGGCTGAGCGTGGAGAGGTCGCGGTAATACGCGTCGTGCTCGATGAGCGAGACCTCCTCCGGCGGCAGCGAGGCGACGATGGCCCGCGCGATGGTGGTCTTGCCCGAGCCGCTTCCGCCTGAGACGCCGACGAGGAGTACCGACACAGCGGCCGCGTCGTACTACACCCCGCGGCGCCGAGAGAAGCGCCGTCGCACCGAGAGCGCCAGGGCGGCCACCCCGAGGGCTCCCCACGGAGCTCCGCGCGGCGCGGGCGCGCTGGCGCAGCCGCGAAAGTGGTTCCCGAGGGAGGGGTTCACGCAGTGCTCCACGGAATTGCCGTCGGAGCGTCCGCTGGGATCGGTGGCCCGCATCACGAGGCACATGGGTCCCCGCGCGAGCGCGCCGGGCACCCGCACGGTGCGCTGCGCGGCGCGGTCCCCAGAGAAGCCTGAGCCCTGGATGCGCGCGCGCTCCAGCACCCGCGGCCCCGAGATCCCATCGCCGCGGGTGACGAAGAGCACGTACTCGATGTCAGAGTCGGGCCACGCGACGCCGGTGTTCGCCCGCAGCGCGCGGTCGAAGCGCACGGTGATGTCGACCGCCTCGGGGTCGCAGGGGTCTTCGGCGTCGCCCGCGATGACCGCCGAGGTCAGCCCCGCGAAGCGCGGCGGCGCGGTGCTCGGGCCGACCCCCGTGCGAAAGCGAATGAGGTTCGAGCCGCCGACGGTGTCGGCGAAGGTCGCGACGTAGTCGGTGACGGCCTCGAAGGGCACCGCGGCGTGCCAGACGACCTCATCGCCGAGCACCGAGGCCGTCCCCGCGAGGCATCCCTGGGCGTCGCGTCGGCGCACGCAGAGGGTCGTGGGCTCTGGCGGGCGGACCTGATACCGCAGCCGCACAAGTCCGTCGGTGGGCACGTCGGCGCCGAGGTCGGCGGGGAAGGTGTCGCGCAGCACGCCGATGTCGTTGTCAGAGGGGCCCGCGTCGCACTGCGCGAGCGCGGGTGCGCTGTGGAGCAGCGTGACGATCAGCGGGAACGCGGCGCGCTTCATGGTACGTCGAGAGACTGCGCCGCCCCGTGGCTCCTCGCAAGCGACGTGGTGCTACGGTGCGCGCGATGCGCGTGCGTGTGCTCTCCATCGCCCTGACGCTCTCGTTGCTCGCGGTGGCGCACACCGGCGGCGCGCAGCCCGGTGCGCGGGTCGAGGCGGCGATCCGGCTGCGGCAGGCCGAAATGGCGGAGCGGCGGGGTGACCTCCCCGAGGCGAGGCGGCTGCTGGAGCTGGCGACCTCGTTGGGCGCGCACCCCGCGGCGCTGCGTGCGTTGGCGCGGGTGCAGGAGTCGCAGGGGGATCGTCGCGCCGCGGCGGAGTCGTTGAACCGCTACGCCGCGCTGGCCACCGAGGCGTCCGATCGCGATGACGCCGCCGCGCGCGCGGAGCAGCTGCGTCGTACGCTCGGAGAGCTCCTGGTCGAGGTGCGCCCGAACCGCGCGGGGATCACCGCGCGGGTGTGGATCGACCGGGACGGTCCCCGCCCGTACCCCGCGGGCGGCCTGCGGTCGATGGTGGAGGGCGGGGAGCATCGGGTGCGCGTCGAGGCGCACGGCTGGAGCGCCCACGAGCAGCGGGTGAGCACGGGGTACGGCGAGAACCTCGCGGTGCGCGTCGTGCTCACGCCGCAGTGACGATCAGCGCGGCTCCCAGCGCAGGGTCTCGCCGCCGCCGCCGAGGATGCGCTGCTGATTCAGCCCGTCCTGGTTCATGAGAAAGATCCCGCCGCGGCTGGAGTTGAACGCGATGAGCCGCCCGTCGGGCGAGAACGTGGGATCCGAGTTCGTGCCCTGGTTCTCGGTGAGGCGCCGCGTGGCCCCTCCCGAGACACCCACCGTGTAGATGTCGGTGCTGCCGCCTACGCGGCCCGCGTACGCGAGGAGCTGCCCGTCGGGCGACCACGACGGCGAGGTGTTGTACGTGCCCGTGAAGCTCACGCGCCGCTGTCCGCCGCCGCCGGCGTCCATCACGTAGATCTGCGGCCCGCCCGCGCGGTCGCTGACAAACGCAATCCGCGACCCGTCGGGGGACCACACCGGCGACACGTCGGCGCCCGCATCGTTCGTGAGCCGTCGGAGGTTCGAGCCGTCGGTGTTGCCGACGTAGATCTCACTGTTGCCGTCTCGGGTGAGCACCACGGCCATGCGCGAGCCCGAGAAGGCCGCGCCCATGACCAGCCCGTCGGCGCGCATCACGGGCTCGGCCCGCCCCTGGCGGAACAGCGCGAGGAAGCCTTCGGGCGTCTGCGACGAGAAGTAGATCCCGCCGGGGCCCCAGGCGGGCATGAACGAGAGGCGCCGCGTGCCCGACACCTGCGCGAGGTTCTCGCCGTCGCAGTCGACCGTGAACACCGCCTTGCGTCCACGCCCGGTGCGCCGCGCGAAGGCGATGCGGGTGCCGAAGACCCCGGGGGTCTGGGTGTAGAGCTGAATGAGGTCGTTGGCGATGCGGTGGGCGAGCGCGCGGGGCGACGCGGGGCCGTATGAGCGCGTGAGCCGCGGCGCGGCCGGGCTGCCGGGCTCCCACACGCGGAGCTCGACGCGCGTGGCGTCTCCGCTGCCCGTGGCGGCTCCCTTCACCACGGCGGTGGCGCCCACCGTGGCCCACGACGGGGCGTTGATGTTCAGCCCCTCGGCGTCGAGGTCGGCGGTGAACGAGTGCGGGTCGAGCACGCGAAAGAGCGCCGAGAGCCGCAGGTCGTTGGAGAGCACCGCGGAGATCTGGTCGCCCCCCGCGCCGCGCAGCGCAGGGATGGCCACGGGCAGGAGCCGCGCCTCAAGCCCCGAGACCGAGATGGTGAGCTCGCCGCCGCCCGGTGTGGGGGGCTGCGGCGCCTGCGGAGCGGGCTGCGCCAACGAGAGGTAGGGCGGCAGCAGCGAGAGCCCTACCGCAGCGCTGAGGAGGACGTAGTTCAGTCTCGGGATGCGGTGCTTCACGGTCACAGTGTAACGGACGCGGCGCGTCCGTGGGACCTTCACGGCGAAGGCGGCTCGACCACGAAATTGATCCCCGCGAGGCCGGAGACATAGGTCAGCTCTTCGGGGGTGAGGTTCGGGATCTGCGCGTGCTGCGCGGCGAGCGCCTGCGCCTGGGAGGCGAAGTCGGCGTCAGCGGTGGCGTTGCCCGTGCCCCGGCTGACCTCGGCGCTGAGCAGGGTGCCGTCGGCGCTGACGCGCACGCGAAAGCGCACGCGGAGCCTCTCCGAGCCGCTCACCGTGGCGGCGCGATGGATGTTCCGCTGAAAGAACTCCTGGAGCTTGGCGACCACGCCGTGGCTCGCCTGGTTGGGGTCCGTGGTGGTGCCCACAGTGCTGCCGTTGGGGTCGCCCGCGCCCGACGCCGTGGGGTCCGCAGCCTGCTCGGCGGCGGCCATCTGAGCGATGCGGTTCATCGCCTCGGCGAGGTCCTGGTTGCCGCGTCCCTGCACCCGCCGGTTGGTGATCGCGGCCATGTAGTCCTGCGCGCCGGCATCCTGACGCAGCGCGACCGCGGTCGGGTCGCGGGTGGGCGTGATGGCGTTGGGGGCGGGCCGCTCAGCGCGCACGGGCGCCTCGCGATGAATCACCCGCCGCGGATCAAAGCTCCCCCCCCCACGTCGGAGCAGCTGGGTCGATACGATGAGCTCCTCGCGCGGGGCGGTCTGCGGGCGCGCCACGTTGCCCTCGTTGTGTCCGAGTCGAAGCGCAGCCCCGGCCACCGTGGCGTGCACGAGCACCGCGAGGAAGAAGCCCATGACCACGCCGCCCCGGTCGTTCGTGCCGTGATCGACCCCCGTCCGCCGAAGCGGATCAGGGCCGGGGAGCGCGCTGGGCAGCGATGGCGGAATCGACGGCGTCACAAGTCCTCACTCCGAGACAGACCCTTCGCGTTGTACCACGACCGTCCCCGCGCCTTGGACACCCTGGGCCGACCACGCCTCCTCGGGGGGAGGGTGAACAAACCTTGTTCATCGGCGTGCAGGTTGGTCTGGGATGGTCACAAAACGTTGCACCTGGGATCAAGACGATACCAGCACGGCCGTTCGCGCGTTCTCGATCTCGCGAGAAAACATGAGGGATTGATGTTGGCATCGCACTTGCTCAAGCCCTGTGCACGGTGGAGCGATCCCCCGACGGAGGTCACAGATGGAGACGCAGGTGGAAGCAGGTCGTACGCGTGGGATGGTTCCGGTGCCCGCCGAGGTTCGCAAGACCGTGGAGGCCGCGTTCCGTTTCTACGAGTCGCGGCTCTTTCACGCCGCGCTGCGGATCACCCGCAACGAGCAGGACGCCTGGGACGCCGTGCAGGAGGGCATGGTCAGCGCGCTGCGCAACGCCGAGCGCTTTCGCGGCGACGCCGCGGTGGCCAGCTGGCTGTACAGCATCGTGGTGAACGCTGCGCTCTACCAGCGCCGCCGCGCTGTGGCGCGACGCCGCGGTATGGACCGCTTCACCGAGAAGGTGTGGCCCGACGCCGAGCGCTCGCTGGAGGCGGGCACGGTGCACCGCGACCCCGAGGCGTGGATGCTCGCTCGCGTCGAGCTTGAGCGCGTCGCCGACAAGATGGCCGAGCTTCCGGAGGACCGCCTCGACCTCCTGGAGCGCTCCCTCGACGGCGACTCCTGCGTCGAGATCGCCGACCAGGTCGGCCAGCCCGTGGCCGCGATCAAGAGCCGCCTCTGGCGCACGCGGGTCTCCCTCCGTGAGGCCTTCAACGACGTGCTCGCGGCCTGAGTCGCCCGCGTCGCTACTGCGACGACACCGGGTCGGTCACGATCCCCAGCTTCTCGACGCCCCCCTGACGCATCAGCGCGAGCACCCGCACGACGGTCCCGTACGGGATGCTCTCATCGGCCTGGAGGTAGGCCTCGTGGTCGCGCTGCACGATCGCGTTGGCGCGCAGGCGCTCAGCGAGCTGCTCGATGGGCACCGCGTCTTGACCCACCCACACCACGATGGGGGAGCGCGGGTCGGTGAGCTCCCGGTGGCCCACGGTGATCTGCAGCTTGGACTCGCCCACAGGCATCTCGGGCGCGTTGGCGTTGGGGAGATCGACCTTCATGCCCGCCTGCACCAGAGGTGCAGTGACCATGAAGATGATGAGGAGCACGAGCATCACGTCCACCAGCGGGGTGACGTTGATCTCGCTCATGGGGCCGCCGCCCCCACCGCCGGACGTGAACGCCATCGCAGCGCCTCCCTCAGCTCACTTCAGGATGTGCCGACGAACGATGTTCAGGAAGTCGTTCCCGAACACGTCCATCTCGTTGGAGATCACGCGGATCTGCCGCACGAAGTAGTTGAACCCGATGACCGCCGGCACCGCCGCCACGAGGCCCACCGCGGTGGTGAACAACGCCTCGGCGATGCCCGGACCCACCCGGTCGATCGTGCTCGTGCCCTGCGCCCCCGTGAGCTGCAAGAACGCGTGCATGATCCCGTAGACCGTGCCGAACAGCCCGATGAAGGGCGCGGTGCTGCCCGTCGTGGCCAGGAAGGGCACCATGCTCTCGAGCACGGTGGTCTGCTT
>JBILLI010000386.1:0-7051 GCA_044376155.1 Polyangiales bacterium | reverse complement strand
CGTCGACCGACGCGGCCTTCACCCGCAGCAGCTCGTCGTAGCCGGCCTTGTACATCTGCGCCACGGGGCTCCGCGGGAGCTTGTTCGCCGCCTCGGCCGCGACGTTGAGCTGCCGGGTCTCCTCGAAGACCTTCAGAAAGGACTCGTTCTCCGCGAAGGCACGGCGGAGGTAGAGCCACTTGTAGCCGATGATGTACCAGCAGGTCATCGAGAAGAGCGCCAGGATCCCCAGCACCACCTTCACGGGCAGGGTCGCCTGCGCGATGAGGTCGAAGGTGCCGGGGATCTGCGACGCTGCGCGGCCCCCGGGCTGCTGGTGCATGTGGACCAGATACCCGTAGATCACATGATTCATGGCGTCTGAACGGGGTATCCCCCCGGGCGCCGCGCTGTCAATGCGCGTCGCGCTTGCGGCCGTCGGAGCATGTGTTTCAGACTCCTCGCGTGCGTGAACCCGAGACTGTGCGCTTTCAGACCCCGAAGGTCACGCAGACCATGAAGGCGCTCTCCGCGGCGCTCGTGGGCGTGTGGCTGCTCCAGGTGCTCTCGGGCGGCGGCGGCGCGGACCGCTTCGGCGCGTTCCGCTGGCTCACGCTGAAGCCCAGCGCCGTGGTCGAGGGTCTGCAGCTCTGGCGCGTGCTCACCTACGCGGTGCTCGGCGACCCCTCCGACGTCGTGGCCATCGTGCTCGACGTGCTGCTGCTGCTCCTCTTCGGCTCGGCCCTCGAGGAGCGCATCGGTCGGGCCCGCGTGCTCGCCGCGATGCTCGGCGCCAGCACCTTTGGCGCGCTGGTGGTGCTCGCGGTGAGCCGCGTGGACCTCGCGCTGCTCCACGCCCCGGTCGTGGGCCCCTCGGCGGCGATGTCGGCCCTCACCGTGGCGTGGGGCATCCAGCGATCCGACGAGCGGCTGAGCTTCTTCGGCGCGTTCGAGCTGCGCGGCAAGCACTTCGCAATGGCCGCCGCGGCGATGACGGTGCTGAGCTTTCTGATCAACCGCAGCGGCGCGCACGTGGCCTCGGTGGCCGGCCTCGTCGCGGGGATCTTCGTCGCGCGCATCGGTCCGAGGGGCGGAGCCGCTGTGCGACGCAAGCCCGCCGCGCCCCACCTGCGGGTGGTGAAGCCCGACCCCAAGCACTACCTCAACTGAGTGTCGCTCAGGCGTCGCCGCGCCAGGGACGCTGCGCGTCGTACTCGTCGTCTTCGACGGTGAGCGCTGCGCGGAGCTGGAGCGGCAGGTCGTCGACCTCGACCCGCGCGCCCCTCGCGCTGCGCACCGCGAGGTCGATCACCCGTGTGAGCTCGTCGAGGTTGCCCGGCCACGCGTACGCGCGGAGCGCCACCGCGGCCTCGGCCCCGACGCCCAGCGGCGCCCGCCCCTGCGCCCGACACGCCCGCTCCAGCGCGAAGAGCGTGAGCGACTCGAGGTCCTCGACGCGCTCGCGCAGCGGCGGGACGCGCAGGCTGCGACCCGCGAGCATCTCGAGAAAGCCCCGCGGCAGGTCGTGCTGCTCGGGCGCGCCCCGCAGGGTCACCACGACCCGCACATCCACGGGGTAGCTGTGCTCCGCGCCCATCCGTCGCGCGCCGCCCGTGCGCAGCGCGTCGAGCAGGGCGACCAGCGCGTCGTGACCCAGGGCCGGGAGGTCTTCGAGCAGCAGCGTCCCGCCCGCGGCGTGCTCCAACCAGCCCGCGCGCTCCGGGGTCACCCGCGCGTCGCCGACGAGCGAGGGCAGCGCGTCGTCACTGCGGAGGGCGCCCGCGTCGACGGCGACGAAGGGCGCGCCCGCCGTCGCGTGGGCGTCGTGCAGCAGCCGAGCGACCGCCGCAGCGCCCGCGCCCGGCTCCGCGACGAGCGCCACCGGACCTCGTGGCGACAGCGCCAACGCCTTGTCTCGCAAGGACCTGGCGCTCGACGAATACGCGACCCAACGCTCCTCGAGCATCCCCAGCGCACGCACGCGGCGGGCGCCCTCGTGCAACGCCAACAGCCGCGCGTGCTCGCGGGCGGCCTGCTCGGCGTCGCGCTGCGCGGTCCCCGTCACGACCACAGCCTCTTCGGCGCGGGCGCGGGCGCGGTCGAGCGCGGCGAGGAGCGACACCACCCCTTCCACCGCACGGGCGAGCGCCTCGACCCGTAGCTGCTCCTCGTAGGTCGGCACGTCGCGCCGTGCTCCCCGCGGGAGGATCACCGCGCCGATGAGCTCGTCCCCCTCGCGCAGCGGCGCCGCGCCGAGGGCCCCGAGCGCGTCAAGCGCGTCGACCAGCGGGCGGAGCTCCGCGCGACGCACGAGGTACGGGCGCAGCGTGTCGGTGAAGACCGCGCCAGGTCGTGCGCGCATCCACGCGAGCACCGGGCGTGCCTGCTCCAGCGAGAGCGCGCCGCGACGAGCGCCGCCGCTCACGTCGATCTGCAGCACCTCCGCCCGGGGCAGCAACCAGATCGCCGCGGGCGCCCGGAGGTTGCGCGCCGACGCGCGAAGGGGGTCGAGCACCGCGGCGGCGAGGTCCATTTCATCGCGCACCGCGGGCAACGCGCGCTCGATCTCGTCGCACGCCTCGAGCAGACGACCGTCGTCGGGGCGGAGCCTGCGCTGCAGCACGGGCCACGCGAGCGCGGTGGACGCGAGCGCGCCGCACACCGCCAGCAACGGCACCGACGGCGCGACGCCGAGAAGGGCCCATCCCACCGCGAGGCCCGCCCCCACGGCGACCGAGGCCCGCGCGAGGGAGGCCGCCCGGTCGAGGCCGATGGCGCCGGTTCCTGCGGTGAGCCCGAGCACCTGCGCGGCGACCCCCACCGCGAGCACCAACGGCGATACCTGCGGGCCGCCCAGCGCGCGCAGCAGCGTCGCGATGGCCAACACCGCCGCACCCACCCCGGGCGCGACCATGCGCGCGCGCTCCACGGGCATCAACGGACGGCGCACCGCGTGGAGGTGGTAGAGCGCGCCCACCGCGCTCGCGCCGAACGCGCTGAACGCGCCCACGGACCAGTCCCCGCGCCCGCCGGGCCACATCGCGAACGCGCCGAATCCGCCCACGAGGAGCCCGGGCACCGCCGCGCGCCGCAGTGTGTCGGCGCGCAGGGGGAGGGCCGCGGCCATCGCGGTCGCGACGCCGAGCAGCTCTCCGAAGAGCAGCGCGTGCACGACGCGCAGCGCGTGGGTGGGTGGCAGCGCGCCCGCGACGGTGCTCGCGACCAACGACGCGCCGAGGGCGCCCGAGATCGACGCGGCCTCGGTGGCCACTGGTGCCATCGACGCGGCCGCTCGACGCGGCGCGAGGGCGCAGAGCAGCGCGAGGGAGAGGGTGCCGATGCCCTCGGCGGTGACCGCGCGACCCGAGAGCGACCACGAGGTGACGGCCACGCCGACGCTCACCAGCGCCGCGAGTTCGCTCCAGGGGGTTCGCTCACGAAAGGGAGATGACACCGACCGCGACCCTATTCCGTCGCAGCGCCGATCGCAAAGCGACGCGCGGCGATCGCGGGCTCAGCCCTCGCCGGGCTGCATCGACGAGGCCGCGCTCTCGGTCTGCGCGTGAAAGCGGATCTCGGCCATGGTGCCGAGCTCAGTGAGCACGTCGACGGCGTGCTGCAACTCCTCCCAGGTGTGGCCGCGGGTGACGTTCACGCGCAGGCGCTCCTCGCCGGGCTTCACCCCGGGGTAGGTGATCGGCACCATGTGCAGCCCCTGCTCGAAGAGCATGTGGTGGAGCATCATGGCCTTGCGCTCGTCCTTCACCATCACCGGCATGATGTGGGTGTTCGAGGTGCCGAGGTCGAAGCCGCGCTCCACCAGCCGCGCGCGCAGCCACTGGGCCTTCTCGTGGAGCTCCGCCACCAGCGCGGGCCCCTCGTTCTCGAGCATGGTGAGGATCGTCGACGCGGCGGCCACGATGGGCACCGGCAGCGTGGCCGAGAACACGAAGCTGCGGGCGGTGTGCTTGATGAGGTCGATGACCTCCTCGCTCGCGAGGATGATCCCGCCGATGCCGCCGAAGACCTTGGAGAAGGTCGAGACCACCACCGGCGCGCGTCCTTCGAGGTCGAGGTCTTCGAGCACGCCGCGGCCGTGCTTGCCGAGGGTGCCTGAGCCGTGCGCGTCGTCGACGACCAGCACCGCCCCGTGGCGGTCACACACCTCGATGATCGGGCCGAGCGCGCCCTTGTCGCCGTCGAGGGAGTAGATCCCCTCGACGAGCACCAGCGCGTTCTTGCGCTCGCGGCTCTTCAGCACGCGCTCGAGCGAGCGCGCGGAGTTGTGGTTGAAGAACCGCACCTCCGAGCCGCGCCCCGGGATGCCCGCGGCCAGGAACGACCCGTCGAGGATGCAGGCGTGCGAGAGGTTGTCGAGGATGAGCGTGGTGTCGCCGTCGGCCAGCGCCATCACCGTCGCCACCATGGCCTGGTAGCCCGTGGTGGTGACCAGCGCGGCGGGGAAGCCGAAGTACTTCGCGAGGCGCTCCTCGATCTCGACGTGCGCCGTGGTCGTGGCCTGCACGCGCGACGACGAGAGCCCGCACGCGAAGTCGTCGACCGCGCGCTTCGCGTTCTCCTTCACGAGGGGGTGGTTGGTCAGCCCGAGGTAGTCGTTGGAGCTGAAGTTCACGAAGGGGTGACCGTGCACTGTGGTGCGCAGTCCGCCGGTCTCGAAGGGGCGAAAGAAGGGGTACACCCCCGCCTCGCGGGCCTCGCGCACGCGGGCGAGCTCACGGTGGGCCTTGTCGTCGATCCAGCTCATTTCTTCTTCACTCCGCGCGCCGCACCACGAGGGCCGACGCGTTGCCATAGAAGCCCATCGCGGTGATCACCGCGACGCGAACCTGCGCGGGCGCCGCGCCGTCAATCACATCGCGCAACGGCGCACCGTCGAAGCACGCGCACGCGCACGCCAGCGCCATCGCGCCGCTGGCCCCGAGCGTCTCACCCTGGCGCTGCTTCGGCGCGCTCCGGGCGACCCCGGGCAGCGCCTGCTCGAGCGCGCGGAGTTCACACTCATGCGCCTCGGGGATCCCCGAGAGCCCGCTCAACACCACGTCGACGTCGCGGACGGTAAGCCCGGCGTCGCGAAGGGCTTCGTCGATCGCGAGGCCGAGCGCGCGCGCCGAGGGCGCCACCAGGAACTTCGCGTCGTCAGGCACGTCGAAGGCCGAGCCGTAGCCCACGACCTCACCCCAGACCCGCGCCCCGCGCGCGCGCGCCGCCTCGGGCAGCTCCAGCGCGATCAACGCCGCGGCCTCGCCGAGCCGGGTGCCCACGCCGCGGCGCGACGACGCGTCCCACGCGCTCTCCCCGCTGTCATGGAGCGCGCCGACGCGGTGGAGGCTGTCCCAGAGGAGCTCGCTGCTCGCCTCGGCGCCGCCCGCGAGGATGGCCTTCGCGCGGCCCGCCTCGAGGTACACCCCCGCGCACGACACTGCGTCGATCGCGCCCGTGGGGCCGTTGGTGACGGTGACGTTGAGCGCGCGGAGGTCTTCCCAGATGCTGACGTACCCGAACGCGGAGTTGATCACCGTGTTCGGGAAGCGCGCAGGGTTCAGGTAGCGCGGGTCTTCGAGCTTCGCGATGCGGTTGTTCTCCGCGATGGCCTCGGTGCTGCCGTAGGCCGTCGACGCGACCACGCCGACATCATCGGGACCTGCGCCCGTGAACGCGCCGTCGCGCTTGAGCCCGGCGTGCTCCAGGCCCAGCCGCGCGGCGACGAGGGAGAGCTTCGTGAGCCGGTCGTTGGCGCGCAGGCCCTTGTCGCCCACGTACTTCTTCGCGTCGAAGCCTGAGACCTCGGCGACCCGCAGCGCGGCGCAGGGCTCCCGCGGCACGGTCTCGGGGTTGGCCGAGAGGTTCCCCTCGGCGGCGTGCGCGTAGGCGTCGCGAAACGCGTCCCAGCCGATGCCGAGGCTCGAGACCACGCCGAGGCCGGTGATGGCGAGGGGCCTCACGCGCGCACCTCGGGGAGGCGACCGAGGGCCGCGAAGCACATCACGGCGTCGTAGCCGCCGAAGGCGAGGGCGTTGTTCAGCACCACGCGCACGTCGGCGCGCTGCGGCGCGTTGGCCACGACGTTCACGTCACACGCGGGGTCGGGGGTCTCGTAGTTCATCGTCGGGGGGAGGATCCCGGTGAGCAGCGTTTCGATGCAGCTCACGGCCTCGAGGGCCGACGAGGCGCCCATGCAGTGGCCGATCACGCTCTTCACGCTGGTCACGGGGATGCGTCGGGCGCCGAAGATTTCGTTCACCACCTTCGACTCCACGCTGTCGTTGGCGCTCGTGCCGGTGCCGTGGGCGTTCACGAAATCAACGTCGTCGGGCGTGAGCCCCGAGCGGGTGATGGCCTCGCGCATCGCGCGCGCGTTGCCCGTGCCGTCGGGGTGGGGACGGGTGATGTGGTACGCGTCGCAGGCGAGGCCGTAGCCGCCGACCTCGGCCAGCGCCGTTGCGCCCCGGCGCACCGCGTGGGCTTCAGACTCGAGTACCAGGATCCCGGCGCCTTCGCCGAGGAGCAGGCCCTTGCGGTTCAGGTCGAAGGGCTGGCAGCGCTCGGGTGCGAGGGCGCCGAGGCGCGCGAAGCCTGCGTACTCCACGGCCTGGAGCATCTCGGCGGCGCCCGTGATCACCACGTCGGCGCGGCCCGCGCGAATGAGGTCCGACGCGAAGCCGATGGCGTAGTTGCCCGCGGCGCACGCGGCGGGGAGGGTGAGCACCATGCCCTTCGCGCCGAGGGCGCGGGCGACGAAGTGGCTCAAGAGATAGGGGGCGTAGCTGAGCACATCGCGGCGCTCGATGGCGCCGGGACCCCCGCGGAGGCGCGCGGTGTCGATGCGCTCGGCGATCCCCGCCTCGCCCATGGTCGTGCCCAGGACCACCGCCACACGCGAGCCCGCGTCGAGGGTGAGCCGCGCGTCGGCGACGGCCATGCGCGCGCCTGCGAGGGCCATCTGGGAGCACCGCCCTGCGCGTCGGACCTCTTCGGGGCGGAGGTGATCCTCGGGGCGAAAGTCCTTCACCTGCGCGCAGATCGAGCGGCCGATGGAGCTGGTGTCGAAGAG
>JBILLI010000799.1:0-3528 GCA_044376155.1 Polyangiales bacterium | reverse complement strand
GCCCCCGGCGCTGCGTCGATCGGGCTCGGTGAGGTAGTAGGTCTCGGGCGTGCTGCCGACCTGCAGCGCGAGGCGCGCGCTCACGGGGCCGAGGGTCCCAGTGGCGTCGAGCACCACGTTCTGCACGTTGACGCTGTTGTGCTGCGTGTCGAAGCCGCGAAAGTTCGTGAGCCCGTTGGAGGGGGCGTTGAAGTTCCACTGGTAGCCCACCTCGGCGTAGCCCGAGAGCGAAACGCGCGCATCGCTGCCGCTGCGCACGGCGTTGTCGGGCGTCTGGGCGCGCGCGGTGAGGGGGAGCAGCGCGAGGGCGAGGGCGAGGCGGAGACGCGAGCTCATCGAGGCTCCAGGGCGAGGTTGAGGCGCAGCACGTTGACCCGGGGCTCACCGAGCAGGCCCAGGGGGCGCGCCTCGGTGTGGGTGCTCACCAGGGCGCGGAGGCTCTCTTGCGACATCCCGCGGGCGCGGGCGACGCGGGGGATCTGTACCATCGCGGCCTCGGGCGAGATGTGCGGATCGAGTCCGCTGGCGCTCGCGGTCACGAGGTCGGCGGGGATCTCCCCCGTCACCCCGCTCGCGCGGAGGGCGGTGACCCGCGCCTGCACGGCCTCGTGGAGGGTGGGGTTGGTGGGGCTGAGGTTGCTCCCGCTGGAGACCGTCACGCCGGTCGCGCCGTCGACGCTCGCGGCCGACGGGCGCGACCAGAAGAGGTCCGTGCGGGTGGTGGACTGCCCCAACAGCGCCGAGCCCCGCACGCGGCCGCCCTGCGTGACAAGACTGCCCCGGGCCTGCGCGGGGAAGAGGCCCTGCGCGGCCGCGGTCACCGCGAGGGGGTAGGCGCCGCAGCACAGCAGCAGCAGCAGAGACGTGATCACCGCACACGCGCGCAGGGTCTTCATCGCATCACCTCACGCCAGCCCGAGGCCGGTCACCAGAACATCGATGGCCTTGATGGCGACGAAGGGCGCGATCACGCCCCCCACGCCGTACACCAGCAGGTTGCGCCGCAGCAGCGCCGCCGCGCCCAGCGGCCGGTACGACACGCCGCGCAGCGCCAGGGGGATCAGCGCGACGATGACCACCGCGTTGAAAATCACCGCCGAGAGGATCGCGCTCTGCGGCGACCCCAGGCGCATCACGTTCATCGCCCAGAACGCCGAACTCGGCGGCGCGCCGGGCACCGACTGAAAGGCCGCGAGGCCCGTGAGCATCGCGGGCAGGATGGAGAAGTACTTCGCCACATCATTGCTCACGCTGAAGGTCGTGAGCGCGCCGCGGGTCATCAGGAGCTGCTTGCCGATCTCGACCACCTCGATGAGCTTCGTGGGGTCGGAGTCGAGGTCGACCATGTTCCCGGCCTCCTTGGCGGCCTGGGTGCCCGAGTTCATCGCCACGCCGACATCGGCGCGGGCGAGCGCGGGCGCGTCGTTGGTGCCGTCGCCGGTCATCGCGACGAGCCGCCCGCCCTCCTGCGTCTTGTGGATGTACGCGAGCTTCGCCTCGGGGGTGGCCTCGGCGAGGAAGTCGTCGACCCCCGCCTCCTTCGCGATGGCCGCGGCGGTGAGGGGGTTGTCGCCCGTGATCATCACCGTGCGAATGCCCATGACGCGCAGCCGCTCGAAGCGCTCACGCATGCCGGGCTTCACGGTGTCTTTGAGGTGCACGACGCCGAGCACCCGCGCGCCGTCGCTCACCACGAGCGGGGTGCCGCCGCTCTGACCCACTGCGGCCACACGTTCGTCGAGCTCGGGCGGGAGCGTCGCGCCGGGGTCGAGCGCCTTCACGTGCGCCCGCACCGCGTCGCCCGCGCCCTTGCGCAGCACCCGGGGCCCCGCGTCGACGCCGCTCATGCGGGTGCGCGCGGTGAAGGGCACGAAGCGCGCGCCGTCGGGGAGCGACGTGATGACCCCGCGGCGCTCGCCGAGGGTCACGATGCTCTTGCCCTCAGGCGTCTCGTCGGGGAGTGAGGCCAGCACCGCCGCGGCCGCGAGCTCAGCCTCGGAGACGCCGGGCATCGGGAGAAACTCCGCGGCCTGGCGGTTGCCGTAGGTGATGGTCCCGGTCTTGTCGAGCATGAGCACGTCGATGTCGCCCGCGGCCTCCACCGCGCGGCCCGAGGTGGCGAGCACGTTGTGTTGAACGAGGCGGTCCATGCCCGCGATGCCGATGGCCGAGAGCAGGCCGCCGATGGTGGTGGGGATGAGGCACACGAGCAGCGCCACGAGCGCGCTCACCCCGAGGGAGCCGCCGAAGAAGCGGGCGAGGGGCTCCAGGGTCACCGTGGCCGCGAGGAAGACCAGCGTGAGCCCCGCGAGGAGGATGGTGAGCGCGACCTCGTTGGGGGTCTTCTGGCGGGATGATCCCTCGACGAGGGCGATCATCCGGTCGACGAAGCCGCCGCCGGGGTCTTGCGCGACCTCGATCTTGAGCCAGTCGCTCGCGACCCGGGTGCCGCCCGTGACGGCGCTGCGGTCGCCGCCGGCCTCGCGCACCACGGGCGCGCTCTCGCCGGTGATGGCGCTCTCGTCGACCGAGGCCACGCCCTCGAGGATCTCCCCGTCGGCCGGGATGAGCTCCCCCGCCCGCACGAGGACCACGTCGCCGCGGCGCAGCTCGGAGGCGCTCACGGTCTCACCGCCGTCGGTAAGCCCTTGCGGGAGAGGGACTTCGTCGCCGTGTCGGCGCAGCCGGCGCGCGCTGGTGGTGGTGCGCATGGCGCGCAGCGTGGCGGCCTGCGCCTTGCCGCGGCCCTCGGCCAGGGTCTCGGCGAAGTTCGCGAAGAGCACGGTGAACCAGAGCCAGACCACGAGCTGCGCGCGAAACCCGAGCGCCTCGGTGCGTCCGCGGGCGAGGTCGAGGAGCAGCAGCAGGGTGACCAGCGCGCTGCCGACCTCGACGACGAACATCACCGGGTTGCGGACCATCACCCGGGGGTCGAGCTTGCGCAGCGCGTCGCGCGCGGCGGGGCGCAGGATCTCCGGCGCCCAGAGGGAGAGAGACGTCTTGGGGGATGACATGGCGGTGCTCCCTTCAGCGGACCTGCAGGTGCTCCACGACCGGGCCGAGGCTCAGCGCGGGGAGGAAGGTGAGCGCGCCCACCACGACGATGACCGCGGCGAGCAGGGCGGCGAAGAGGGCGCCTTCCACCGGGAGGGATCCGGGCCCGGGCGGGCTCTGCTTCTTCGCGGCGAGGCTGCCGGCCAGGGCGAGCGCCGCGAGGATGAGCGGGAAGCGCCCGAAGAACATCGCGAGCCCGAGGGTGAGCGAGTAGAACACCGGGTGCTGCGCCGAGAACGCCGTGAGCCCGGCGAAGGCGCTGCCGTTGTTCCCCGTGGCGGAGCTGTACGCGTAGAGCACCTCGGAGAGCCCGTGGGGGTGGGCCCCGCCGCCCGCCGCGGTGTTGAGGATGCCCGCGCGTCCCGCCTCCAGGCTCACGGCGAGGGCGGTGAAGCCGAGGATGCAGAAGGCCGGGAGCAGCACGAAGATCGACGCGAGGCGCACGTCGCGGCTGTCGATCTTCTTGCCGAGGTA
>JBILLI010000798.1:0-3535 GCA_044376155.1 Polyangiales bacterium | reverse complement strand
GATCAGCCCCGCGCCGCGACCAGCCGTCGCAGGTGCTCGCCGCGCTCGATGAAATCCCGATAGCGCCCGTAGCTCGGCGACGCGGGCGAGAACACACACGCCCGTCCCGGTGACGTGCGTTCCGCGCACCACGCCACGGCCTCGTCGAGATCCACCGCGACCACGGTCTCGACCCCGCTGCCCTCCAGCAGCGCGAGCAGCCGCGGCCCGCTCGGCGCCAACGCCGCCACCGCGCGGAGCCCCCGCGCGCGCACCGCCTCGGCCAGCGGGGTGAAGTCGTAGCCCCGGTCGAAGCCCCCCACGATGAGCGTCTCGACCTCGTCGCCGAACGCATCGAGCGCGGCCACCGCGGCCTCGGGCGCGGTGCTGATGGAGTCGTTCACCCAGCGCACCCCGCCGCGCACGCCGAGGTCCTCCAGGCGGTGGGGCAAGCCTCCGAACGCGAGCATCGCGGGCAGCGCGAGGTCGGCGTCGACGTCGAGCAGCGCGAGGGCCGTGAGCGCCGCGCACGCGTTCTCGCGGTTGTGCCGCCCCCGCAGGACCATCCCTTCGCCCGAGCGCGCCCGGTCGCCGCGGGTGAAGCGCGCGCCGTCCCAGCGCCACGATCCTTCAACGCCGTAGGGGTGCGACGCGCCCGGGCCGAGCGGCGCGCGGGCGCGGAGGCGCTCGTTGTCGCCGTTCCACACGCAGCGGTCGGCGGGCGACTGCGCCGACGCGATGCGCAGCTTGTCGCGGTAGTAGGTCTCGACGTCGCCGTGCCAGTCGAGGTGCTCGGGGAAGAGGTTGGTCACCACGGCGATGTCGGGCCCGCGCGCCAGCGTGCTGCACTGGTAGCTCGACATCTCGAAGACCGTCACCGCGCGCCGGGTGATCACGTCGTCGAGCGCGTCGAGGGCGGGGTGGCCGATGTTCCCCACGAGCGCGGCCGCACGACCCGCCGCGACGAGCCCGCGGTAGATCAGCGACGACGTGGTGCTCTTGCCCTTCGACCCGGTGACCCCCACCACCGTGAGCCCTGCCGCGCGAACGGCGTCGAGGTAGAGGTTCGTCGCCGTGGTGTGCGCGAGGCCCCGCGCGAGGCACCGCTGCCACGCGGGGTGCGAGGGCTTGATGCCCGGCGTCTTGATGAGCAGGTCGAGGTCCTCGAGGCCCGCGTCGCGCGCGGGGATCCACGGCACCGTCGCGTCGAGCGCGTCGGGCCGCGGGCCGTCGTCGAGCACCGACACGGTTCCCGCGAAGCCCTCGCGACGCAGCCAGCGCAGCGTGGCCGCGCCCTCGACGCCGAAGCCCAGCAGCGCGACGCGCTCAGCCCGCAGCGAGGTAGCCACGCAGCACCGCCTCCCACCGCGCGCTCAGCGCGTGGATCTCACTGGGGCACAAGGCGTCTCGCACCCACGCCGCCGCGTCACCCCGCGGCACGACGTCGACGAACCACCGCACCACCGCGCCGTCGCGCTCCCGGGGGTGCTGCGACGCGAGGTGCAGGGCGGCGCAGGCCTCGGTGGGGGTGCCCACGCACTCGAAGGGCTTGTGCCCCTCGACGCCGCAGAGCATGGCGGCCATGGGGATGTTCTCGGGGTCGCGCAGAAAGCTCCGCCCGAAGAGCCGCCGCGCGCCGTCGTCGTCGAGGAAGGGCGCGGTCACGGCGTAGACGAAGACGCACTTGGGGCACCGCCCGCACCAGCGCTCTGGGGCCGCGCGGCCGTCGAGGCGAAAGTTGGCGTTGCACGAGGTGACGTCGTCGAACCACCGCGGGTGCCGCGCGAACTGCTGCGCGATGTGCAGCTCGCTGAGCGGGCGCAGCAGCGAGAGCCAGCGCGCGCCCTCGGGGAGGTGGCGGTCACACCACGCGCCCAGGAGCTGCTCGAAGCGCAGCCCCTTGCTCCACTGGTGGTTCACCTCGACGCCCTGGTAGACCACGTTGCCGTACGACGCGCTGCGCTCGTTCGAGGCCACCACCGACCCGACGCCCCGCACGGTCGCGAGCAGCAGCGTGGCGTGCGCGAGGATCGCCGAGATGGGCACGTGCCCGTTGTGCGCCCCCCGCGCGTGGAGGGCGGCGAGCTGCGGATCCACCCGGCGCGCGATGACGGTGTGCGGGAGGCCCGAGACCTTCGCGGCGCGGGCGATCCAGGTCGACGCCCCCACCGAGAGGGCCTCGGCGCGCACGCCCGCGTGGCGCAGGGCCTCCACCGACACGACGGAGTCCTTGCCGCCGCCGAGGAGCACGAAGGCCTCGTCGGGCCGCGCGAGGGGGAAGGGGATCGCGGGCGCGAGGGCCCGGGAGGCGGTGAAGCGTGGGCGTCGCGCGAGGTCGAGCGCGTTGCGGCAGAAGAACTCCCCGAGGCCCTCGGACCACACCTCGGTGAAGTACGCCGCGTCTTCGTCGCCGAGCCCGTCGACGACGATCTCGGGCGCGAGGGTGGCCTTCCAGTAGCTCACCCCGGCCATGACGTGCAGGCCGAAGAGCGCGCGCTGCACGTCGTCTCGCGCGGCGACCTCGGGCGGCACCTCGTCGGGGAGGGTGAAGGTCTCGACGAGGTCCAGGGCCTCGCCGTCGCCCTCGAGGCGGTAGCCCAGGCGGGCGACGCGGCCCGAGAGCGCGCGGTCGGTGACGGTGAAGCGCGTGGCGGGCAGCGCCATGGGGGAGGTCAGACGAACTTGAGCTTCGTGGCCGCGACGGCGGACATCTGCAGCAGCATCCACCCGTGGCGAAAGCGCGAGATGTTGGTCTCGCCGTAGGTGCGGTCGCGGTAGCGAATCGGGATCTCGAGGATCTTCAGGTTCAGCTTGGTGGCCCCGAAGATCAGGTCGAAGTCCCCGAAGGGGTCGAAATCACCGAAGAAGTGCCGGTTGGCGGCGAGGCGCGCGTAGTCGTCGGCCCAGAGCACCTTGGTGCCGCAGAGGGTGTCTTTGATGGGCTGGTTCAGCATGAACGAGAAGATCTTGCTGAACCCGATGTTGCCGAGCTTGTTGAGGAAGCGCATGGCCTCCGACTCCATCGGGTACACCAGCCGCGTGCCGTGCACGTAGTCGGCCTTGCCCTCCACCATCACGTCGTAGAACTTCGGCAGCTCCTCGGGGGGCACGGTGAGGTCGGCGTCGAGGATCATCAGCACGTCGCCCGTGGCCTTGCCGAAGCCCACGCGCACGGCGTCGCCCTTGCCCTTGCCGGTCTGCTGGTAGAGCGAGATGGCGAGGGGCCCGCGGTACTCCGCGATGGCGCGCTCGATGGCGCCGCGGGTGTCGTCCTTGCTGCCGCCCTCGACGAAGATGAGCTCGGTGCCGGCGCCCATGACCGGGGTGCGCGCGATGATGTTGGGCACGTTGCCCTCTTCGTTGCGCGCGGGCACCACCACGGTGACCTTGGGCGCGCCCGCCCGCGGCTGCTGCCGCTTGCGCAGCACGTAGAGCCGGTAGAGCGTGAGCCGTGACGCGACCGGGAGCTTGGCCGCGTAGCGGTTCAGCGCGGTGGAGACCACGGGCACGGGGAGGGGGAGCAGCAGGCGGTCTTCGAACTTCACGACCTCGAGGT
>JBILLI010001018.1:0-3539 GCA_044376155.1 Polyangiales bacterium | reverse complement strand
GAACGAGTTCCCAAGGAACGGATCGTCCACCACGCCGTTGCAGTTGTTGTCCTGCGAATCACAAAGCTCCGTCGCAGGGACCACCTCGCCCGGACAGGTCGAGCCCCAGCTCCCCGCACTGCAGGTCTGCGTGCCCGCGCGGCAGGGACCCACGCCGCTCGTGCCCGTCGCGCCGGTGTAACAGCTCCGCGTGAGCGACTCGTCGACGTTGCCGTTGCAGTTGTTGTCGACGTTGTCGCAGACCTCGGTGCTCGGCAGGGTCTGACCCACGCAGCTGCCGTAGGTGCCGGCAGAGCAGGTCTCGGTGCCAGCCCGACAGGCGCCCACGCCCGCGGTGCCCGTCGGACCCGTGTAGCAGCTCCGGGTGATCCCCTCGTCGACCATGCCGTCGCAGTCGTCGTCGATGTTGTTGCAGGTCTCCGTCGTCGGCGTGCCCG
This sequence comes from Polyangiales bacterium, assembly GCA_044376155.1. Classification (GTDB taxonomy): domain Bacteria; phylum Myxococcota_A; class Polyangia; order Polyangiales; genus JAWKRB01. The sequence continues at coordinate 3,102 of JBILLI010001018.1, read as the reverse complement.
GCGTGGCGTTGCAGACGGTGCCCATCTGATCGACGGTGCACACGTTGACGCCGGTGCGGACGCAGGCGCCGACGCCCACGGTGCACGTCGCGCCGAGGGCGCCCATGCCACCGCTCTGGGAGTCGCGCGCGACCACCATCGCCTCCGCGGGGAGCGTGCCCGGCCGCGCGAGCAGCGTGAAGTTCGAGGGCCACGCGGTCATCGACGCGTGGTTCGAGCCCATGGTGATGTCGCCGTCAGACACGCCCGCCATCGCCGGATGACCCGGCGCGACGATGGTCCCCGGGTTGTAGCCCACCGCCCGCGACGTGAAGGTCCCGAAGGCGGTCATGTACGAGAAGCTCGGCGTGTCCTCGTCGTTCACCGCGTAGAGGCCGGTGCCGAAGCCCGCCACGATCCAGCGCATCCACGCGCGCGGGCCGTTGTACTGCCCGTGCTCGATGGCGTGTGAGGTCTCGGCGATGACGCGGCCGGTGACCGCCGGGGTCCAGGTGTTGCGGGTGTCGAAGAGGCCCTGGCACGCGGTACCGCTGCACCCGGGGCCGACGACCAGCATGTTGTAGGTCGCGAACTGCTGGGTCGTGAGCGCGCGCCAGGTGGAGTCCGACGCCACCGTGATCACGGAGCCCGCGGGCAGCACGATGTTCACCGACCCCTGCGACGGACCGTAGATCAGCACCCGCGGGGTCGAGCTCGGGACCACGCCCGTGAACGGCCCGTCGGCCAGACCGTCGCAGTCATCGTCGACGCCGTTGCAAACGTCGGTGCCCGGGAGCACCTCACCCGGACACGTCGAGCCCCAGCTCCCCGAGGTGCAGGTCTGCGTACCCGCGCGACAGATGCCCACACCCGCGGTGCCCGTCGGACCGGCGTAGCAGCTCCGCGTCAGGGACTCGTCGACGTTGCCGTTGCAGTTGTTGTCGACGTTGTCGCAGGTCTCGACGCTCGGGATCACCTGGCCCACGCAGGTCCCGTAGGAGCCTGCGGCGCAGGTCTGCGTACCCGCCGCGCAGGCGCCCACCCCGAGGGTCCCGCCGGGGCCCGTGTAGCAGGTGCGGGTGAGGCCGTTGTCGACCACACCGTCGCAGTCGTCGTCGACGTTGTTGCAGATCTCCACCGAGGGCGCGGTGGCCGTCGCCGAGCACTGCGTGCCGCCCGAGAGGTTCACCACCGCCACCGGCGTGCGGCGGTCCACCATGGTGCCGTCGCCGAGACCGCCGTAGTTGTTGTAACCCCAGCACTGCACCGTGCCGTTGGCCAGCCGGGCGCACGCGGTGAGGTACTTCGCGTCGAGGGCGGCGACGTTGCTCAGGCCGCTCACCACCACCGGCGTGCTGCTGTTGCCCGTGATGCCGTTCCCGAGCTGGCCGCTGCCGTTGTAGCCCCAGCAGCGCACCGTGCCGTCGCTCAGGCGGGCGCAGGTGAAGTCGTCGCCCGCGGTGATCTCCTCGGCCGCGGTGATGCCCGAGACCGCCACCGGGCCGGTGCTGTTCGTCGTGGTGCCGTCGCCGAGCTGACCCTGGTCGTTGCGGCCCCAGCACTGCACCGTGCGGTCGCTGCGCAGCGCGCAGGTGTGGAACTGCCCAGCGACCACCTGCACCGCGTTGGTGAGGCCGGCCACTGCCACTGGCGTGCTGCGGTTCGTCGCCGTGCCGTCGCCGAGCTGCCGGTAGTCGTTGCGGCCCCAGCAGCGCACCGCGCCGTCACTCAGCGCGGCGCACGCGTGCTCGTAGCCCGCGGTCACGCGGCGCACCGTGTTGAGCCCGGTCACCGCCACCGGCACCGAGCTGTTGGTGGTGGTCCCGTTGCCCAACTGACCGCGGTTGTTGAGGCCCCAGCACACCGCCGTGTCGTTGCTGCGCACCGCGCAGGCGAAGGCGTAGCCCGCGTCCATGTGCGCCGCGTCGGTGAGGCCGTTCACCGCCACCGAGGTGGTGCGCTGGATCGTGCTGCCGTCGCCGAGCTGGCCGCTGGCGTTGTCGCCCCAGCAGCGCACCGTGCGGTTGGCGAGGCGTGCGCAGGTGAACAGCCGACCGCCCGAGGTCTCCACCGCGGTGGTCACCGCCGACACCGCCACCGTCGCGGTGCTGTTGGCGGTGGTCCCGTTGCCGAGCTGACCGCTGTCGCCGCGGCCCCAGCAGCGCACCGGGCCGTGCGAGAGCGTCACGCAGGTGTGGTAGTGGCCCACCGCGAGGTCGAGGCCGCCGGCCGTCCCGCAGACCACCGTGCCCGTGCGCGCGCAGGCGCCAACGCCCGAGGTGCACGATGCACCCGTCGCGAGGCACACGCCGCCGCAGTTGGTCTGCCCCGACGGGCACGTCGGCACGCAGGTGCCGCCGACGCAGGCGACCGATCCGCCCACCGGCGCGGTGCAGGAGTTCCCGCAAGCGCCGCAGTGGTTCACGTCGGTCTGGAGGTTCACCTCGCAGCCGTCAGACGCGACCCCGTTGCAGTTCGCGAAGGGCGTGTTGCAGGTGAAGCCGCAGGTGCCCGCCATGCAGGTGAGCGTCGCGTTCGCGCGCGCCGGACACGTCGACGGCGCCGGGATCTCGTCAATGTTCCCGTTGCAGTTGTTGTCCAGGTTGTCGCAGGTCTCCGAGGCCGGCTGCACCTGACCGATGCACGAGCCGTAGCTGCCCGCGGTGCAGGTCTGCGTGCCCGGGCGGCAGATCCCCACACCGCTGGTGCCGCCAGGGCCCGAGTAGCAGCTCTGCGTGAGGCCCTCGTCGACCATGCCGTCGCAGTCGTCGTCGATGTTGTTGCAGGTCTCCGTCGTCGGCATGCCCAGCATCGCGTTGCACTGCGTGCCCGAGCCGTCCCCGGTGCAGACCACGGTGCCCGCGCGCGCGCAGGGGCCCATGCCCGCCACGCAGGAGTCGCCGAGACCGCTGCCCGAGGTCGGACCGGAGACCGTGAAGGCCGCGGTGCAGTAGCCCACGGTCTCGGAGCTGCCGCCGAACTGCGCGCTGCCCTCGTAGTGGAAGTACCAGCGGTTCGTCGACGGAGACACCGTGAACGAGCACATGTCGCTCAGGTTCGAGAACGTCGCCACGGTGGTCACGGTGCCCGTGGGCACGCGCATCCGCTGGATCGTGTTGCCGT
>JBILLI010000796.1:0-3541 GCA_044376155.1 Polyangiales bacterium | reverse complement strand
GATGAAGCCGTAGAGCGTCGGGGGGAGGGAGTTCCAGCGCTGCGGGCGGTCCACCCGGAGGTAGCCCGTCTCCTTGTCGATCTCCCACTTCACCGTGTCGAAGGGGGTGATCTCGATGTAGGTGTTGACGACCTCGGGCACCGCCGGGCCCACCGGGAGACCGTGCCAGGGGTGCGGACGATAGCGCTCGAAGAAGCTCCTCACGGCGGCCACGGGTAGCACGTCGGCGCTTCTGATCCCACCGCGCAGGGGTGTTCCACTACGATGCGCGGCCGTTCACCGAGGACCACACCCATGCGACGCCCCACGAACCCCCACCCCCCGGCACCCTCACACTTCGACGTCGTGGTCATCGGCAGCGGACCCGGCGGCGAAGGCGCGGCGATGAAGGCCGCCAAGGCCGGCCGCACCGTTGCGGTGCTCGAGAAGTACGTCGACGTCGGCGGGGGGTGCACCCATTGGGGCACGATCCCCTCCAAGGCCCTGCGCCACGCCATCTCGCAGCTCGCGAACTTTCGCGCGAACCCGCTGTTCTCGCCGATCCTCGAGAACTACCAGATCGAGCTCCCCGCGCTCCTGAAGCAGAGCGACAGCGTGATCCGTCGGCAGGTCGCAATGCGCCACGGGTTCTACGAGCGCAACCGCGTGCGGGTGATCCACGGGCGCGGGCACTTCGTCGACGCGCACACCCTGATGGTCGAGGGCGAGAACGGCTCCCGCGAGGAGATCACCGCCGACCACATGGTCATCGCCACGGGCTCGCGGCCGTACCGCCCGCCCTTCGTCGACTTCAGCCACCCCCGCATCTGCGACAGCGACACGATCCTGCGCGTGAACGAGACGCCGGGCACCATCACCATCTACGGCGCGGGGGTCATCGGCTGCGAGTACGCGTCGATGTTCCGCACCCTCGGGATGAAGGTGAACCTCATCAACACCCGCGACGCGCTGCTCTCGATGCTCGACGACGAGATCGTCGACGCCCTCGCGTACCACCTCCGCGACCAGGGCTGTGTGATCCGCCACAACGAGGAGTGCGAGCTCATCGAGGCCCTCGACGACGGCGTGGTGCTGCACCTCAAGAGCGGCAAGCGCGTGAAGAGCGACGTGCTCCTCTGGTGCAACGGCCGCACGGGCAACACCCAGGACATGGGCCTCGAAGAGATCGGGATCAACCCCGACGCCCGCGGCAACCTCAAGGTCAACGAGCACTACCAGACCGAGGTCCCGCACATCTACGCCGTGGGCGACGTCATCGGGCAGCCCTCCCTCGCCAGCGCGAGCTACGACCAGGGCCGCTCCGCCGCGAGCCACCTCATCGGCGAAGACGACTCGCGGCTCTCCAAAGACATCCCCACGGGGATCTACACCACCCCCGAGATCAGCTCCGTGGGCCGCAACGAGCGCGAGCTCACCCAGCAGCGCGTGCCCTACGAGGTGGGCCACTCGCTCTTTCGCAGCCTCGCCCGCGCGCAGATCACCGGGCAGACCGTGGGCATGCTGAAGCTCCTGTTCCACCGCGAGACCCGCGAGATCCTGGGCATCCACTGCTTCGGGCACCAGGCCGCGGAGATCATCCACATCGGGCAGGCGATCATGTCGCAGCCCGCGCCGCACAACACGATCGACTTCTTCGTCACCACCACGTTCAACTACCCGACGATGGCCGAGGCCTACCGCGTCGCGGCGCTGAACGGCATCAACCGCCTGTTCTGATCCTCACCGCCGCAGCACCCGGGGCCAGTGCGTGCCCGAGCGGTGCCGGGTGAAGACCACCTGCCAGAGCTGCATCGCGCGGGCGCGAAAGGTGCCCGCGCAGCTCCGGAGGTAGTAGCGCCAGCGTCGTCGAAAGCGCTCGTCGAAGCGCGGGTCGCGCCGCTGGATCTCTCCCCACGCAGACTCGAAGCGCGCGCTCCAGGCCATCAGCGTGCGGTCGTAGTCGGGGCCGAGGTTGTGCCAGTCCTCGATGGCGAAGAGCCCCTCGGCGGCGGCGGTGAGCTCGGTGGCCGAGGGGATGTAGCCGTTGGGAAAGATCCGCTCGGTGATCCAGCGGTCGGGGTGCAGGCGGGTGATGTCGCTGCCGATGCTGTGCAAGACGAAGTACCCGCCGGGGGCCATCACCTCGTGCACCTTCTCCATGTACCCGCGGAGGTTGCGCTTGCCCACGGCCTCGAGCATCGCGACCGAGACCACCTTGTCCCAGGTCCCCGTCGCGTCGCGGTAGTCGCAGCGGCGCACGTCGACGTCGAGGCCCGCGCAGCGCGCCCGGGCGCCCGCGATCTGCGCGTCGGAGATGTTCAGCGCCGTCACCGAGCAGCCGTGGGCGCGCGCGAGGTGCTCGGCGAGGCCGCCCCAGCCGCACCCGATTTCGAGGATGCGGTCGCCCTTCGCGGCGTGGAGCTTGGACGCCACCAATGCGAGCTTCGCGCGCTGCGCAGACTCGAGATCCTCGGCGTCGGACCAGTACGCGCAGGAGTACTGCATCGCCGGGTCGAGCCACGCGGCGAAGAAGTCGTTGCCCAGGTCGTAGTGCGCATCGACGACCTGTCGCGCGCGGGCGAGGGACTGCAGGTTCATGAAGCGATAGCGCGCGCGGTGGAGCATCCGCGGGATGCCGCCGGTGACGGGCTTGGGCGCGCACGAGAGGGCGTGGAACAGGTCGTCGAGGGCGTCGCACTCCCACCAGCCGTCGACGTAGGCGTCGCCGAAGCCGAGGGTGCCGTCGCGGGCCACGCGGTCAAAGAAGCGCTCGTCGCGCACGCGCACGTCCCGGGGCGCGTCGCCGCCCACGCGCACGCCCGCGTTCTCGAGCATCGCGGTCACCCCTCGCCGCGCGACCGCGCTCACGACGCCGCCCCCGTCGCAGCCGCGAGGGTCGTCGCGCGGGGCAGGCGCACGGTGAAGCACGCGCCGCCCTCGTCGCTCGGGGTCACGGCGATGGTGCCCCGGTGCTCGTGCAGCACGCGCCACACGATCGCGAGGCCCATGCCCGTGCCCTTGCCCGCCTCCTTGGTGGTGAAGAACGGTCGAAACACCCGCAGACGGTCCTCGGGGGGAACGCCCGGTCCGTTGTCCGAGACCCGCAGCACCACGGCGTCGCCCTCCACCGCGCCGCGCACGGCGACGCGCCCGCGGCCCTCGGGGGAGGCCTCGATGGCGTTCTGCACCAGGTTCGACACCACCTGCTGGAGCTCATCGGCCACGCCCTCGACGTCGCCGCCCCCGGGGAGGTCGAGGCTCACCTCGGCGCGAGACCCGGTGGCGGGCGCGACCATGGCGACGACGTCGCGGGTCATCGCGAAGAGGTCCACCGGCTGCGGGGCGCGGCTGTAGCCCTCCTTCGCGTAGCGTTGCATCAGGGCGACCGTGCCCGAGATGCGGGTGACGCCCGAGCGTGCGGTCTTCATGAAGGTCTCCACGCGCGTCCGTGCGGGGCCTTCGACCGAGAGCGCCGCGAGGTCGCGCTCGATGAGGGCGAGCGACTGCTTGATGTAGTTCAAGGGGTTGTTGATCTCGTGGGCGAGGCCGCCGGCGACGGTCT